>JASLLL010000035.1 GCA_030747075.1 Gemmatimonadota bacterium | reverse complement strand
GACTTCCTGAAGGAGCTGCTCGAGCTTGCCAAGGATGTGGTCGCAACTGAACACGCCTCCCCCCCGATCGAGCAGGAAGAACGCGGTAAGGCCGCTCTGACTGAGCTCCTCGAATCAGCGAAGAGCGAAGAGACGCCAATCATCGTGGAGCGCGTGGTCAACGACATCGATGAGATCGTTCGACACGTGCGCTTCGATGGCTGGCAGGCGACCCACGCTGGAGAGCGCGAGGTGAAGAAGGTGCTGCGGAAGACCCTCTTCAAGTACCAGCTGCATTCAGATGCCGACTTGTTTGGTCGTGCCTACGACTACATCCGGGAGTACTACTGAGCGAGCGTCCAGCTCCAGCTCCAGCTCCAGATTCAGGTCATGGTGCGGCTACCCTTCGCGGACTTCTACCGCGCGACGGTGCTGGCCGACGAGACCGACCCCAACAGGCTGCACGATCTGCAGGCCGATCTGGACGGCGTGCAAGTCTACTCAGAGGAGCAGATTGACGAGTTCGTGCAGCTCTATCTCGGCGGCGCCGAGCGCGATCAGCTCGACCCGATCCTCGACGCCTGCGTGGCGGTCTACCGGAGCGATCTGGACGAGGACGGCCAGGTGGACTTCAAGGGCAAGTGCAAAGGCTTCGTGCGCACCTACGGCTTCCTCTCCACCGTCCTGCCCTACACCAACGCGGCGTGGGAGAAGCGCTCCATCTTTCTGAACTTCCTCGTCTCCAAGCTGCCGGCGCCGCAGGAGGAGGATCTGTCCAAAGGCGTCCTCGACGCCATCGACATGGACAGCTACCGGGTCGAGAAGCGGGCGGTCCAGAAGATCCTGCTGGCGGATGACAATGCGGACATCGACCCGCCTTCCACCAGCGCCGGCGGCTATCGCCCCGAGCCCAAGCTGGGCCTGCTTTCGAGCATTATCCGAGCCTTCAACGATCTCTTCGGCGATATCCAGTGGAACGATGCGGATCGTGTCCACCATCTCATCACTGAGATCCTCCCGGAGAGGGTGGCTGCCGATGGGGCCTTTCGGAATGCTCAACGCAACTCCGACAGGCAGAACGCCCGCATCGAGCACGATCGTGCTCTCCTTCGTGTGATGACCGCGCTCATGCAGGACGACGCCCAGGTCTTCAAGCAGTTCATGGACAACGATGGCTTCCAGCGCTGGGTGACCGACACAGTATTCGAACTGGCCTACGAGCCCCCCGTGCCCCCCCCCGAGCCCCCCCCCCCCCCCGCCCCATCACCGCGGCCAGCATCTCCCGCGTGAGGCGGCCCGTGTTCGTGTTCTGGCGGCTCGGGTGGTAGCACCCCAGGAGCAGCGTCCCGTCGTCCGCGCGCGTCTCGCTCGCGTGGCCGAACGCCGGCCGGGCTTCCCACGCTCCGCGTCCGCTCTCCCGCCAGGCGCGCCGCACCGCGTCGAACGCGATCCCTCCCAGCGCCACGACCACCCGGAGCCTGCGCATCGCGGCCAGTTCCTCCGCCAGGAACGCCCGGCACCGGTTTCGCTCGTCCGCCTCCGGGCGGTTCCCCGGCGGCGCGCATCGGACGGCGCACGACACGCGCGCGCCCTGCATCTTCAGTCCGTCCCGGCGTGCGATCGACTCCGTCCGGTTCGCGAAGCCCGCGTCGAACAGTGCGCGGAAGAGCCAGTCGCCACTGGAGTCGCCGGTGAAAACGCGGCCTGTCCGGTTTGCGCCATGTGCGCCGGGGGCGAGCCCTACCACGAGAAGCCTTGCGGAGATCGGGCCGAACGAAGGCACCGGCTTTCCCCAGTACCGTTCATCCCGGTAAGCGCGCTTCTTCTCCCGCGCGACTTCCCGGCAGTGCGTGACGAGCCTCGGGCAGGCCCGGCACGCCGCGATGCGCCCGGCGGGTGCGTCGCCCCTCAAAGCGCGGAGGTGTTGAACCCGGAGTCCACATAGTGGATCTCGCCGGTGACGCCGGAGGAAAGAGGGGAGAGGAGGTACACGCCCGCGCCGCCCACATCGTCGATGGTGACATTCCGCCCCAGAGGGGACCGCTCCGCCGCCTGCCCCAGAAGCCCCCGGAACCCGGATACGCCCGACGCCGCCAGCGTCTTGATCGGACCGGCGGAGATGGCGTTCACGCGAATGTTCTTCGGCCCCAGATCCGCCGCGGCATACCGCACCGCAGACTCCAGCGCCGCTTTTGCGATTCCCATCACATTGTAGTTGGGCACCGTCTTCACCGACCCGTAGTAGCTCAGCGCGAGGATGCTGCCGCCGTCGTTCATCAGCGGCTCCGCCTTCCGCGCGAGAAGGAGCAGCGAATACGCGCTGATCTCCAGCGCCTTCAGGAAGCCGTCGCGGGATGTGTCGATGGTCCGGCCCGCCAGGTCCGACCTTTCGGCAAAGGCGACGCAGTGCACCACGAAGTCCAGTGTGCCGAAATGCCGCCCGACCGCGTCGAACGCGCTGTCGGCCTGCGCTTCATCGGTGACATCCAGCGGGACGACCACCGAAGATTCCACGCTCTCCGCCAGAGGGCGCACCCGCTTCTCCAGCGCCTCGCCCTGATAGGTGAACGCGAGGTCCGCGCCTTCCGCCCTTGCCAGCCGAGCGATCCCCCAGGCGATCGATCGCTCGTTGGCCACGCCGACCACGAGTCCCTTCTTTCCCGCAAGAAGCCCCGCGGATCTGTCCCCGCTCATCACCTTCGCCGCCCCCTGATCTTGATGTTTTCCATTTCGCCCTCCTTTCGGAACGCGGCCCGCTTCGGACCCGCTGTCAGGTTCGCAGGGATTCCGGTCCCGCGCAAGATCGGGATTCCTCACCGGAAACCCGCCGGGGACACAGGGGCAAGTCCAGGACCGGGGAGGGGGGGCTTGGATAATACCGGAGTGAGTAGTCGTTTATTAGCCTTCACTTTTCCCTTTTCAGCTTCGCTGTTTTCCCTTCTCATCTTGTCGCCAGACACCATGAAGGTGGGATTCCTTCGTGGCAGCCGGATGTGTGGTTGGGTGGTGCGGGCCGGGTTCGGCACGCGCGGTCGCCTTGGGCGACGGCCTGACGACTGGCTCGTGGGCTCTGGAACCCTCGGGAGTCCCTGAAAGGGGGCCGAGGCGGAAGGGGCTCGTTGATGGGGAACGGGGGGAGCCTCCCGCCGTTCCGGCTTGCAGGGGCCGCGATTGCGGACCCCCTCGAAACCTCTCAGGAGGCAGAATCCATGTCTCGATTCCTGTTCCGGAGTGGCGCTGCCCTTAGTGTTGTCGCGCTTCTTCTTCTCGGAGTGGCCCCGGCCTTTGCGGATGGCGTTGATGTGTCGGGGAGCGTCCGCGTTCGCACAGAAATGTCGGACCGTTCGTTCGTGGCCGATACGGATGCGGCCTGGGCGACCTGGCAGCGTACCCGCGTGGCGCTTTCCGCCGAGGGTGCCGGCGGCACCACCGCGTATGTGCAGTTCCAGGACTCCCGCGTGTGGGGTAACGAGGGATCCACCCTCACCGACAACTCCATGGTCGATGTTCATCAGGCGTGGGTGCACGCGGATGACTTCATGGTCGACGGGTTGGGAATGACCGTCGGTCGTATGGAGATGGCGTACGGCAACCAGCGTGTCATCGGCCCCGTGGGTTGGAGCAATGTCGGGCGTGCGTTCGACGGCGTGAAGACCTCGTGGGGCATGGCGAACGGCTGGTGGGATGCGTTCGTCCTTCGCGAGGACGCCGCGACCGGCCGGAATGTCTGGGGAACGGTGATGCACTTTGACGCATCCGAGAACCTCTCCATCGAGCCGCTGGCGCTGATGCAGCGCTGGGACGACGGCGCCGACAAGGCCAGTCTGACCTCCATCGGCGACTACGCCACCTTCTCCTCCGGGGCCATCTCGGTGGAGCAGAACTTCGTCTACCAGACCGGTGACGATGTCTCCGGGTGGCTGTTCGCTGCGGACGCCTCCTATGATGTTTCCGGGGACGGAAACATGGGAGTCTCCGGCGGCGCGTCCATCTACACGGGCGACGACGCGGCGACGGCCGAGAACGAGGCCTACACGGAACTGTATCCGACTGGCCACAAGTTCCACGGCTACATGGATCTGGCCAACACGATGACCGGTGGACTCGGCCTCAAGGACTTCCACGGCGGCGGCTGGTTCTCCATGCCGTCTGGTGCGAAGCTGACGGGCACCTTCCACAACTTCTCCGATCAGGTGAACGGGGATGCCATCGGCAACGAAATCGATGTCGTCTGGAGCCACAAGATGGCGGGCATGGGCGTCAAGGTCGGTGGCGGCATGTTCATGCATGACACCATGGACGAAGACGCCACCTGGGGATTCGTCCAGGCCAACTGCCCCTTCTAGGGACGGTTCTCTGTCACCGGAGAGGGGCCCTCCTCTCCACGGACGCCCGGGTCAATCGGCCCGGGCGTTCTTCTTTTCGTCCGCCCGCGGTCGTTGCCCGTCGCGCTCTCTTCGACTATTCTGCCGACATTCTGTCGACCGATGGGGGGAGGAACCATGCTCGACATCCGCACCATCCGCGAAGAGACCGACCGCGTCCGCGCGGGGGCGCTCGCGAAGGGCGTGGAGGTGGATCTCGACCCCATATTGGAACTGGACCTCCGGCGCCGGGCCATTCTCGCGGATCTCGAAACGCGCCAGCACGAACGCAACACGCGTTCCAGGGAGATCGGCGAACGAAAGCGTGCCGGAGAGGACGCCGACGAAGCGCAGGATGAAGTGCGCCGCATCGGCGAGGCCATCCGCGAACTGGAGGAGGAGCGGCGATCCGTGGAGGCCTCCCTCCACGAGCGGCTCCTCACCGTGCCCAACCTCCCCGATGACGAAGTGCCGCCCGGGAATTCGGCCGGGGACAATGTGGTCGTGCGGGAATCCGGCGAATCCCCCGCATTCGATTTCACTCCGCGCCCTCACTGGGAACTGGCGGAGGCGCTCGGCATCCTGGACTTCGAGCGCGGCGTCAAGATCGCCGGAAGTGGCTTCCCCGTGTATGCCGGGGCCGGAGCGCGGCTGGAGCGGGCGCTCGTGTCGTTCTTCCTGGATCAGGCGGCCGGGGCCGGTTACCGGGAGATTCTCCCGCCCGTGCTCGCCAACGAGGACAGCGTCATCGGCACCGGGCAGCTTCCGGACAAAGAGGACCAGATGTATGTCGTCGGCCGGGACGATCTCTATCTGATTCCCACGGCCGAAGTCCCCGTCACGAATCTCCACCGCGACGAGATCCTCCCGGCGGCGGACCTCCCCGTGAAGTACGCGGCCTTCTCCGCGAACTTCCGCCGGGAGTCGGGTTCGCACGGTCGCGAGGTTCGGGGGCTCAATCGCGTCCACCAGTTCCACAAGGTGGAGCTCGTCAAGTTCGTGGAGCCGTCGCGCTCTTCCGAGGAACTGGACGCGCTCGTCGCGGACGCGGAAGCGCTCCTCACCGCGCTCGGTCTTCGTTACCGCGTGCTCTTCATGTGCGCCGGAGACATGGGTTTCACGCAGGCGAAGAAGTTCGATCTGGAGGTCTGGGCGCCCGGGCAGGAACGCTGGCTGGAGGTCAGCTCCTGCTCCAACTTCCGCGATTACCAGTCGCGCCGCATGAAGATCCGCTATCGCCCGGAAGGGAAGAAGGCCAAGCCCGCTCTTCTCCACACGCTCAACGGATCCGGGCTTGCGACACCGCGCACATGGATCACCATTCTGGAGCATTACCAGCGGGCCGACGGGACGGTGGAGGTTCCCGAAGTTCTGCGGCCGTACACAGGGCTGGATCTCATCCGCCCCGGAGACTGACCGGGCGCTGCCCGGCAAGGAGCTACCATGACTGATGACAAGCAATCCGCTCCCGATGCGCCGGACCTCAGCGGACTTTCCCCCGAGGAACGAGACTCCGCGCTTCTCTTCGGGCTGGCACTCATGCTTCGCAAATCCGCGCAGGATCTTCTTCAGTCGGACAAACCCGAAGACGCGCGCGGCATCATCGATACGCTCTCGATGATGCAGAACAAGACCAGGGGCAACCTCACGGACGAAGAGGAGAAGCTCCTGGGCGGCATTCTCTACGAACTCCAGATGGCCGTCGTCGCCGGTGCCGGGAAGACGGAAGAAGATTGATCCGCCGCGCCTCCGGTGCCGTGTTGATTGCGGTGGGGCTTCTCGGCGCACTCCCCGCGCAGGCTTCCCGACCGGGTGGAGCGGGTCTCTTCGATGTCCGGGCCGCCCGCGTTCCGGAGCGCGGGGGTCTTCGCGTCGGGTTGCTCGGGACCGGGTACCGGCTCCACTCCGCGCAGGACCCCGAAGAGGGCGGGCGCGTGGCGACCGACGGCGGGCTCGGCGTGTTATTCGGCGTGGGGCGGGGCGTTGCGTTGTTCGCCAGTGTGGAGGGGACCGCCCATGAGTATCGCGGCACCGTCCCCATCGTCGCGGAAGATGCCGTCATCGGTGCGCAGGCTGCATGGCGCGCCGGGCTTCCCCGGTGGCTTCGCGCCGGAGCGGTGATCGCGGCGTCGCTGCCCACGGGTGTCCGCTCGCGCGGCCTCTCCACGCGTTCCGTGACTCCCGAGGCGGCGCTGCTCCTTTCCGTCCGCCTCCCCGATCCCGGGTCGCGCACCGTCACGCGCCTTCACCTGAACGCCGGGCTTCGGGCGTTCCACAACGCCCCGGGACGCACACTGGCCGGGTACCCCGCGTGGTACCTGCCGCCGGTTCACCCTCGCGGAGACTCCGTCCGGCTGGACCTTCGCGCCGCGCTGGAGTCGGCCTCCCCGCGCATGCGCGTCTTCGTGGAGCTGGTGGCGGATCGGATTGCCGACGACCGGCTGGCCTGGAAGGAAGGCCCGCTCTTTCTCACGCCGGGCGCCGAGGTCGCGCTGGGCGGCGGCGTGTCGCTTCTCGGCGGCGTGAAGGTGGCGCTCTCCCGCGACGACCCCACCTCCACCGCCTACCGGCCGCCCCGGGAACTCTTCCCCGACTGGCAGCTTCTCATCGGAGTCAGCTGGTCGAACGGCCCTCGTCCCGCTTGGCCTTCTCCCACACCCGCTCCATCTCCTCCAGCGTCATCCGGCGACTCTGGGAGTTCACCGCCTCCTCCACCTGCCGAAAGCGGTTCTCGAACTTCTTGATCGTGCCCACCAGCACTTCCTCGGGATTCCGGTTCAGGAAGCGCAGCAGGTTCACCACCGCAAAGAGCACATCCCCCAGCTCCTCCACGGCGTCGTCCATCTGCCCCGCGTGGTAGCTGGTGCGTACTTCCTCCATCTCCTCTTCCACTTTGGCGAACACATCGTCCGGGTTCTTCCAGTCGAATCCGACCGCCGCGGCGCGTTCCTGCACGCGTCGCGAACGCATCAGCGCAGGCAGGCTGTGCGGGATTCCATCGAGGACGGATTCACGCCCCTCTTTCCCTTCCCGCTTCTTCACCTCTTCCCAGACCCGCTTGGCGTCTTCGGGATCTTCCGCGCGGGCATCGCCGAACACATGCGGATGCCGCCGGTGGATTTTCTCGTGCGCGCCGCGAATCATCTCCTCCACGGAGAAGTACCCCTCGTCTTCCGCGACGATCGCCAGAAACATCAGCACATACAGGAGATCCCCGCACTCCTCCCGGAACTCGTCCCGGTCGCCGGACGAGTGCGCTTCCAGCACTTCGTAAGTCTCTTCCAGCAGGTTCGGCTTCAGGGTCTCCACGGTCTGGGCCGCGTCCCACGGGCATCCGCCCGGGGCGCGCAGCGTATGCTCCAGTTCCAGCAGGCGGCGGAAGGCCTCGACAGGCATGACACACTCCAAGGTTGAATCAGGAAGCGGGGAGAGTAGCCGTCCCCCTGCCGTCGTTCAAGCACGGGGAGCCGTTCCCGCCAAGTTTGCCGTAGCGGGTTCGCGGCCGCCCAAGCTATTCTGCCGTTTCAGACGGTGAGGAGTGTGCATCCCGTGAAAAACCGCAGCACATGGGTAGAGATCGACCTCGACGCCTTTTCAGCCAATCTCCGCGTCATCCGGCGCGAAGTGGGTGAACAGGTGCAGATTCATCTGGTGGTCAAGGCCGACGCGTACGGGCACGGGGCCGGACCGATCGGGCGGATTGCGGAGACGGAGGGAGTCCACTCGCTGGGAGTGGCCACGCTGGACGAAGGGATTGAGCTTCGTCGAGACGGAATCCGGATTCCCGTCATCATCCTCTCGCCGACGCTGGCACCGGAAGCCGGGGCCATTGTCGAGCACGACCTGACGGCGACCGTGGCGGACTCCGGGATTGCGCGGGCGCTCTCCGCCCGGGCTCGCGCGGCCGGGCGGGAGATCGGGGTTCAGCTGGAGATCGACACCGGGATGGGGCGCACCGGGCTGCCTCCCGCGGATGCGGTGTCGTTTGCCGCCGCGCTTGCCGAGATGCCCGGCATCCGGCTGACCGGGACCTACACCCACTTCCCGCGCGCGGATTCACCGGACGGCGTGTCCATGACCTCGCGCCAGTTCGAGGACCTGCTGGCCACCGCGGACGCCCTGCGTGCCGCCGGGCTGAGCCCCGGGCTTCTTCACGCGGCCAACTCCGCCGGGTTGGTGAACCATGCGGGTTCGCGCCTCGACATGGTGCGGCCGGGCCTGCTGGCGTACGGCCTCACGCCCTCCTCCGGCGTCGTCCCGCCGCAGGGCCTGTCGCCCGTGATGCGCCTGGCGAGTCGCCTCGTCCATGTGCGGGAACTCGGCCCCGGGCACCCGGTGAGCTACGGGGGAGAGTTCGTCACGCCGCAGACGATGCGCGTGGGCACGGCGGCCATCGGGTACGGCCACGGGTTGCCGTTCAGGCTGTCGGGCCGGGGGGCCGCGCTCTGCCGGGGGTGCCGGGTTCCCATTCTCGGGCGGGTCACCATGGACACCACGGTCTTCGACCTGCGCGGCGTTCCCGAGGCGAAGCTCGGCGACGAAATCACGCTCTTCGGGCGGCAGGGCGACGAAGAGATCCGCGTGGAGCGAATCGCCGAGACCACCGGCACGATCCCCTACGAGATCCTCTGCGGGATCGGGCGCCGCGTGGCCCGCGTGTACACGCGCGTCGGACAGACGGTGGGCGAGCGGACGCTCCTCGGCACCATGCCGCCCCTTCTCCCGAAGACCGAAGACGCATGAGCTTCCCGCGTGCGGCCATTGTCGTGATCGACGGGGTCGGCATCGGAGACGCTCCGGACGCCGCCGACTTCGGCGACCAGGGGGCCAACACGCTCGGGCACACGGCCGAAGCGGTCGGCGGACTCTCGCTTCCCAATCTGGCGCGGCTCGGCCTCGGGAATGTCGCGACGATCGCCGGAGTTCCCGCGGTCGCCACGCCGGAGGCGTCGTGGGGAAGGATGCGTGAAGCCTCGGCCGGGAAGGACACGACGACCGGCCACTGGGAGCTTGCGGGGGTGGTGACGGATGTGCCCCTGCCCACATTCCCGGACGGATTCCCGGAGGAAGTGCTCCGGGCGTTTGAGCAGGCGGCCGGATGCCCGGCACTCGGGAACGAGGTCGCGTCCGGCACGGAGATCATCGCCCGCCTCGGAGAGGAACATCTTCGCACGGGGCGGCCCATTGTCTACACCTCGGCGGATTCGGTCTTCCAGATCGCCGCGCACGAAGAACGGATTCCCCCACAGCGTCTTTACGAACTCTGCCGGGAAGCGCGCGCATTCCTCACCGGTCCGCACGCCGTGGGGCGCGTCATCGCCCGGCCGTTCGCGGGGGAGGCGGGTGCCTTCGCCCGGACTTCCCGGCGCCGGGACTTCTCGCTGCCGCCGCCCGCGCCCACGGTTCTCGACCGCGCGCACGCCGCCGGGCTGGAAGTCGTCTCCGTGGGGAAGATCGACGACATCTTCGCTCACCGGGGAATCACGCGCTCCCGGCATGTGCTGCCGCTGGCGGAGTGCATGGACGCCACCGCCGAGGCTCTGCGCCACATGGACCGGGGGATGGTCTTCACGAATCTGGTGGAGTTCGACTCGGAGTACGGCCACCGGAACGATCCTTCCGGAATGGCGCGCGCTCTGGAGGATCTGGACTCGCGGATTCCCGCGCTCGCAGACGCCGCCGGGGAGGAGACGATTCTCATCCTCACGGCGGATCACGGCAACGACCCCACCCACCCGGGCACCGACCATACCCGCGAAGAGGTGCCGCTTCTTGTTTCGACGGGGGGCCGCCTCCCCGGCGTTTCACTTGGCACCCGCGGCACTTTCGCCGATGTGGCCGCGACCCTCGCGGAGAACTTCGGGCTGGACTCGCCTCCGGCGGGACATTCCTTTCTCCGGGACTTGCCCGCTGGCCCGGAAAGGGGGACACTCGGCGCATGAATGCGGACAGGGAACAAGAACTGCTGAGTGCGGCCCGCGCGGCCGCGGACCGTGCCTGGGCGCCCTACTCGAAGTACCGGGTGGGCGCGGCGGTCCTCACCGCTTCCGGCGAGATCGTGACCGGCTGCAATGTGGAGAATGTGTCCTACGGGCTCTCCATGTGCGCGGAGCGGGTGGCGGTCTTCTCGGCCCGGGAGAAGGGGCTGGTGGACCCGATTTCCGCACCACTTGCCGCTGTGGCGGTCTATTCGCCGGGGCCTTCGTCGCCGTGGCCCTGCGGGGCCTGTCGACAGGTGCTCCGGGAGTTCGGCGGGGATGATCTTCCCGTGTGGGTGGATTCCCCGGAGGGAACCGCCCGAACCACGCTGGGGGAGTTGCTTCCCCGGCCCTTCACGCTGGAGATGGAATGAACACCAACACCCCCGACGAGGCTCTCGTCGCGGAAGTCGTCCGCCGCGTGGTGGACAGGATGGATTCCGGGGAGGCGCGTCCGTCCTCGCGTGCGCCGGTCCCCGCGTTGTGGCCTCCGAAAGCGGTCGCCATCGGATCCGATCACGGGGGCGTCGTGCTGAAGGACGACCTTGTGCGGTTTCTGGAGGCGAAGAAGTACACGGTGGTAGACTGCGGCACCCAGGGTCGGAAGTCCGTGGATTACCCCGACTACGCGGCGGCGGTCGCCGGGCGCGTGCGTGACGGGAAGTGCCAGGCGGGAATCGTGATCGACACGGTCGGGATCGGTTCGTCCATGGCGGCGAACAAGGTCGCGGGCGTCCGGTGCGCGCTCTGCCACGATGTCGCCACCGTTCTCAACAGCCGCGAGCACAACGATGCCAATGTGCTTTCGCTCGGCGCCCGCGTCGTTCCGGCGGCGCTCGCCCGTCGAATGGTGGACCTGTGGCTCCAGACGCACTTCGGCGGGGATCGGCACCTCCGACGCGTGGAGAAGATCATGGAGCTGGGATCATGAGCCGCGAAGAACTGGTCGCCCGGATCACCGAGGAGGTCGTGCGCGCGCTCTCCGCGCCGCCGCAGTCCGCACCCGCGTGCGACTGCGCTTCGCCAGCACCGTCCGTGACGGATCCCGCCTGCGTGCCGGAGGAGGACCTCGCGGGGCTCTGCCGCGACATGGGCATCTGCCGTGTCGGAGGCGTTCCCGGCGAGCGCCCCGCGCGCGGAGTGGCTTCGCTCATCGACCATACCGTGCTCAAGCCCGACTCCACCCGCGAGGACATCGAACGCCTCTGCCGGGAAGCGGCGGAGCACTCCTTCGCCAGTGTCTGCGTGCAGCCGTGGTGGGTGGCGGTCTGCGCGGATCTGCTTCGTGGCACCGAGGTCAAGGTGTGTACGGTCGTGGGCTTTCCGCACGGGATGAACCGCCCGGAGACGAAGAGCTTCGAGGCCCGTCGCGCGGTTCTCGACGGGGCCACCGAGGTGGACATGGTCGTCAATATCGGCGCGCTGAAGTCCCGAGACTACGGAACGGTGGAGCGGGACATTCGCGCGGTCGTGGAGTGCTCCCGTCCGAGCGCACGCGTCAAGGTCATCCTGGAGACGGCCTACCTCACGGACGAGGAAAAGGTCGAAGGCTGCGCGCTGGCGAAGGCGGCGGGGGCGGACTATGTCAAGACCTCCACCGGCTTCGGTCCCGGAGGAGCGACGGTGGAGGATGTCGGCCTCATGCGGCGGATTGTCGGCCCGGACATGGGCGTCAAAGCGGCGGGGGGCATCCGCGACGCCGAAGGAGCCCGGCGCATGATCGAGGCGGGGGCCACCCGGATCGGCGCGAGCGCCTCCATCGAGATCGTGCAGGGAAGCGACGGGCCGGACGGCGAAGGCTGATGAACATCCCGGAGATCATCGTCCGGAAACGGGAAGGCCACCCCACCACGCCGCAGGAGATGGAAGCGCTGCTTCGCGGTCTTCTGAGCGGCGACATCCCCGAGTACCAGATTTCCGCATGGCTGATGGCGGTGCTCTTCCGCGGCATGGAGGCGGATGAAACGGCGGCGCTGACGCGGATCATGATGGAGTCCGGCGAGGTGCTGGACCTGTCCGATCGCCCGGGCGTTCAAGTGGACAAGCACTCCACCGGCGGCGTCGGGGACAAGATCAGCATCCCGCTTGCGCCGCTGGTCGCCAGCGCCGGCGTGAGCGTCCCCATGATCTCCGGGCGCGGACTCGGGCATACGGGAGGAACGCTCGACAAGCTGGAGTCGATCCCCGGGCTTCGCACGGACCTTTCGCCCGCGGAGTTTCGGAGCGTCCTCGGGAAGACCGGATTCTGCATTGCCAGCGCGGGGGAGAACCTCGCGCCCGCCGATGCGCGTCTCTACGCACTGCGCGATGTGACCGGCACCGTGCCGAGCATCCCGCTCATCACGGCGAGTATCCTCTCGAAGAAATACGCGGCCGGGGTGGGTGCGCTCGTGCTGGATGTGAAGACCGGCTCCGGCGCCTTCATGCGGGATCTCGAGGATGCCCGGGAACTTGCGCGGGTGCTCGTCGCCGTGTCGGAGCGCATGGGAAAGAGGGCGGTGGCTCTGGTGACCTCCATGGACCAGCCGCTGGGGTGCGCGGTGGGGAATGCGCTGGAGATCGCCGAGTCGGTAGAGGTGCTCACCGGGGGCGGGCCGGAGGATGTCGTGGAGCTGACGCTGGCACTGGGGGCGGAGATGCTCGCGGTTGCGGGCGTGGAGGAGGACCGGGCGGTCGGCCGGGACCTTCTTGCGGAGCGGATTGCATCCGGGGCGGCGATGGAGCGCTTCGAAGACTGGGTGGCGGCCCAGGGCGGAGATCCGGCCGCCGTGACGGATCCCGGGAAGTTGCCGCGCGCGCCGGTCTGCGTGGCGGCGACCGCGCCGGAAGCGGGTGTTCTGGCCGCGATCGACACCGCGGAGGTGGGGCTTGCGGCGAACGGACTCGGGGCGGGCCGTGCGAAGGTGGGGGACGCCGTGGATCCGGCGGTAGGGATCGTGTTCCATGCGCGGCTCGGGGATGTTCTGGAAGAGGGGGATCCCTTCGCCGAAGTCCATGCACGGACCGCGGATGACGCGGCCGCGGCGACCGCCCGGCTGCTCCGTGCCGTCCGCCTCTGTGAAGAGCCGATGGAAGCGCGCCCGCTCGTGATCGACCGGGGCGCTCCGGGGGTGGCCTGACATGACGGATCCTTCCGCACGGGCAGCCGGGCAGCTCGTGGGATGGCGCCGCTGGGCATTCCCGATGGTTGCGGTCCTCGGTGTCCCGCTGGCGGCCTTTCTCCTGCTGGAAGGGGCGCTCCGTCTCGCGGGCTACGGGACGCCCACGGACTTCCTGCTGGAGGCCACGCACGAATCCGGTCCCGTGTTGACGGAGAACTCCGCCTTCGGCCGCCGCTTCTTCCCGGCTCGCCTCGCGCGGACTCCGGCGCGGATTGTGCTCCCCCTTGAGAAAGCCCCCGGCACGGTGCGCGTGTTCGTGGTCGGGGGATCCGCGGCGATGGGCGACCCGGATGCCTCCTTCGGGATTCCGCGCATCCTGCAGGCCATGCTGGAGGACGCGCTTCCCGGGCGACGCGTGGAAGTCGTCAATGCCGCCATGACGGCGATCAACTCCCATGTGGTCCGGCTCATCGCGCGGGACTGCCTGGATCGAGACGCGGACGCTCTGGTGGTCTATCTGGGGAACAACGAGGTCGTGGGGCCATTCGGCGCAGGGTCCGCATTCGGGATTCCGGGGGCCGGGCCGCGGGTGGCGCGGACGGTGATTGCGCTTCGGGGAACACGGACCGGACAGCTTCTCTATGCCGGGCTGGACCGGATCTCCCGTGCCCTTCGCGGGCCGGAGGCCTGGCAGGGGATGGAGTCGGTGATGGGGCAGACGCTGCCCGAGGATCATCCGGCTCTGGAGAGCGTCTATGCCGGAATGCAGGACAATCTGGCGGAGATTCTCCACGCCGCGAAGCGGAGCGGCGTCCCGGTGGTCCTTTCGACCGTGGCGGTGAACCTGGGTGCGTGCCCGCCGTTCGCTTCTCATGAGCCGCCGGGGTGGTCGCCGGAGGAACGGGCGCGGTGGAAGAGGGCGGTCGAGGCGGGAGTCCGTCGGGAGGAGGCGGGAGATCCGGCGGGGGCGCTGGATGCGTTCACGGAGGCGCAGGAGATGGCACCCGGGCACGCCGAGACGCACTACCGGCGCGGGATGTGCCTGGAATCGCTCGGGCGCTTCGAGGAGGCGGGCCTCGCCTACGGTCGCGCACGGGACACCGACGCCCTCCGCTTCCGGGCGGACCGGCGGATCAACGCGATCATCCGGGAACTGGGAGCGGCCGGACCGGCGGAGGGCGTCTTTTTCGCCGATGCGGAGAAGGCGGTTGCCGAATCCTCACCGGGGGGGATTCCCGCGGCGGACTCCTTCCTCGATCATGTTCACTTCACCTTCCCGGGGAACTGGCTGGTGGCGCGGGAACTGGCCGTCGCGACACTTGCGGGTCTGGCGCCGGAGCGGGCTCCCCGGGCGGTGCCTTCGCTTGCGCGATGCGCGGAGCGGCTCGGCTGGAGTGACGGGGCGCGGCACGCCGCGCTGGAGGGGATGACGAGGCGGTTTGAGCGTCCCCCCTTCACCGGGCAGCTGAATGCGGACGAGCGCCGCGCATCGGTGGAGGCCGCGCGGGACAGTCTCTCGGCACGCCTCCTGCCGCACTACCTGCGGAAGACGGTGGACACTCTTCGGGCGCAGCTTGCCGAGCACGCCGATGACACCGTACTCCGTGCTCTTCTTGCGGATCATCTCGGTCGCGTCGGCGATCCGACGGGGTCGGTGCGCCAGTGGCGGGAGGTCACGCGGCGCGTTCCGCACAGTTCCGAGGCGTTCTACAGCTACGGGCTTGCCCTCTCGCGGCAGGGAAATCCGGCAGGCGCCCTGGGTGCGTTTGAGCAGGCCGTGGATCGGATGCCGCGCAACTCACTGGCGCATTTCGCGATGGCGGAGGAACTGGCGTCGGTGGGACGCCTCGGGGAGGCGGTCGACAGCTATCGCCGCGCTGTCGAAACCGGCCCGGACCACGCGCAGGGACACAAGCAGCTGGGAGACGCGCTTCTGGAACTGGGGCGTCCGGAGGAAGCCGTGGCAAGCCTTCGCGAAGCGGTTCGCCTGCGCCCGAGCCTCGTGGCCGCATGGAAGCGTCTGGGCGACTCTCTGGACGAGTCGGGGCACTCCGGGGAGGCGATGGACTCCTACCGCAAGGCGCTGTCGATCAACCCGGATTTCTTCTCCGCGCACCGGAGGCTGGGAGATGCGCTTCTGCGCGGCGGGGACTTCGACGGCGCGGCGGCGAGCTATCGCGAAGCTCTCCGGATTCAGCCGGGGAATGAAAAGGCCCGGGCCGGGCTGGAGAAAGCGCTGGCCGGGCGGGGTTAGACCTTCTCCCCCCGGGAGCGCATCTCTCGAATGACCGTGGCCAGCCCCTTCTTGTCGATGAGGCGAATGCCGCGCGCGGAGATCTTGAGCCGGATCCAGCGGTTCTCCTCGGCGAAGAAGTACCGCTTGTAGGACAGGTTGGGCTTCCAGCGCCGCCGCGTCTTGTTGTGGGCGTGGCTGACATTATTGCCTGAAATGGGCTTGATTCCCGTGACCTGACAATACCTGCTCATCTCGATCTCCCGAGGCGCTGGGGCCTACTTCATCTTCTGTTCAACGAACTCCACATGCTTGCGGGCTCTTGGGTCGTATCTCCGGATCTTGAGCTTGTCCGGGTGGAGCCGCCGATTCTTCGTCACCGTGTAGAAGTAGCCCGTCCCGGCGCTCGACACCAGGCGGATCTTCTCTCTCGTACCTTTCGCCACCTTACTCCTCCGATTCGCGAAGTAGCCGGACAGAGTACGGGATCCGCGAAGACCCCGCAACCGGAAACCGACGGGCAGGTGCCCGGGAAGGTGAGAAACGAAGGCTACTCGATCGTCTTTCCCTCGAAGGAGTCCCGATCCAGTTGGTCGAACTGGAGATCTCCGGTCTGCGCGTCATAGGCCGCCTCTTCTCCGTGGATGGGGCAGGTGTCGTCGGGAGCGTCGATCTGAACGAAGATCTCCGGGAAGGAGGCGACGCACTCGCCCTTGGCGAGGAGTCCGGACTCCGGGCAGACCTCCAGCCAGACCACGCCGTCGGGGACTTCGAACGGGGGAGGGTCGGGGAGGTTCGCGTGGGCCGCCTTCATGACCTCGATCCAGACGGGGAGCGCGGCGGCACTTCCGGTCATCTTCTCTCCGAGCGTCTTCTTCACATCGAATCCCACCCAGACGGCCATCGTGTACTGAGGCGTGAATCCCACGAAGAGCGCGTCCATGTAGTCGTCCATCGTTCCGGTCTTGCCGCCCGCGGGCAGCCGGAACCCTTTCCACCGAACCGAACTGGCGGTTCCCCGGTCCACCACGCCTTCGAGGAGATTCGTCATGACGGCAGCCACCGGGGCGGCGAGCGCCTCGCGCGTTGTGGGGCGCCCTGTCTCCAGAACAGTGCCGTTGCGGTCGGCGACGCTCTGAATGAACCAGGGTTCGTGATGAATCCCGAGATTCGGGAAGACGCTGTACGAGGAGGCGAGGTCGATCAGCGTGACTTCGGATGCGCCGAGAGCCAGCGACGGATAGGGATGCAGCACTCCCGAAATACCGCAACGCCGGGCCACATTCACGGCGGCGCGTGGGCTGACCGTGAGAATCATGCGGACGGCGGGGACATTGATCGACTTGGTGAGTGCCGTGCGCATGGTCACGGGACCGCGGAAGGAACGGTAGGTATTCTCCGGTTTGTAGACATCGCCATTGGGGAGCGGAACAACGAGCGGCTCATCCCGGATGATCGTGGAGGCGCCAATCCCCTGCTCCAGAGCCGCGATGTAGACGAACGGCTTGAATGCGCTCCCCGGCTGGCGTCGGGCCTGCGTGGCACGGTTGAAACGGCTCTCCCAGAAGTCGCGCCCGCCCACCATGGCGACGACCGCACCGGTCTTCGTGTCCAGAACAATGGCGGCGCCCTGCACATAGGGTGAGTTCGAGAGAGGCTCTGCGGGGGCTACCCATGTGGAGTCCCGGACGATTTCGTAGAGGTTCTTCTCTTCCAGGCGACGCAACTGATCTTCCAGCGCCGTTTCGGTGGTTCGCTGGATCTCCAGGTCCAGCGTGGTGGCCACCGACAGCCCGTTCCGGTAGATCTGGTCCGCCCCGTAGTTCGTCTCCAGATACTGCCGAACCTGCTCCACGAAGTAGGGCGCCGCCATCGATCGGCGCTCCCGGACCGTCAGCCGGACCGGCTCGGCGCGGGCCGCCGCCGCTTCGTCCGCCGAGATGCTCCCGTGGTCGACCATCATGGCGAGCACCGTACGCTGACGCCCAAGCGCGTTCTCCATGCGTCGCCGGGGGTCATACACGGTCGGATTCGCCGGGATCCCCGCGAGGAATGCGCACTCCTCCAGCGTCAGGTCCGTCGGGTCCTTGTCGAAGTACTCGCGGGAGGCCGAGCGCACACCGTAGGCGCCGTTCCCGTAGTAGATCTGGTTCAGGTACATGGAGAGGATCTCCCGCTTGGCATAGATCCTCTCCAGTCGGATCGTGAGCAGGGCTTCCTTGATCTTCCGGGTCATCGTGCGTTCGTGGGTGAGGAAGAGGTTGCGGGCCAGCTGCTGGGTGATGGTGCTTCCGCCCTGCGTGGTGCGGCCCCGGCGCAGGTTGGCGAGAACGGCGCGCGCCATCCCGATATAGCTGATCCCCCAGTGATCGTGGAACCGCCGGTCCTCGGTGGCGATCACTGCGGCAATCATCTCCGGCGGGATCCGATCCAGCGTCGTCAGGAGGCGGTCTTCCGTAAAGAGGTCTCCGAGCGGAGTGCCGTTGCGGTCGAGGATGCGCGTGTTTGCCGGCGGTTCGATCCGTTCCAGGTGCGCGGTGGAGGGGAGTTCGTTCTGGAATCGAAGGAGTGCCGCGACAAAGGCGCCGCCTCCCGCGAGGATCGCGAGAAGCGTGAGGAGGAGCCACACCTGCACGAAGAGAGCGAAGCCCGACCGCCTGCCGCCACGCCTTGGGGCGGGCGGAGACCGGTCGCTGCTCGCCGCGCCCCCTGGAGGCTTCCCGCCGGGCGGGGGCTGCCGCTGAGCGGGCTTGCGCCGCTCTCCACCGCCCTCGGGCCTTCGGCGTCGCTTTCTTCGCACCCGGGGCCCTCCAGTGGGTGTCCGACTACCTTCGGAGGACCACCCTCCCGTCCAGCGTGCCGGATCCTGTTGCAAGCCGGTAGAAGTAAACCCCTGACGGCGCGGTTCGTCCACGGTCATCCCGGCCGTCCCAGACGGCGTGGTGGGTTCCGGCGCCCAGCGATCCATCCGAGAGCGTGCGCACCAGGCGGCCGGCGACATTGTGTACGGTCAGCCGGTGAGTGCCCGGCTCCCTGAGGCCGAAGGAGACTCCGGTCTCTCTGGTGAAGGGGTTGGGTGTCGCCGCCGTCAGATGGAATCGTCCGGTTGCCGGGGCGGTCGCCACCTCGGTCGCGGATTCCACGACGACCTCCCACGGCGCGGACCAGTATCCGTCGTCTCCTTCCGCATCCCTGCCGCGAGCCTTGTAGTGGTAGGTGCCGTCGGGCACCCCGGTGAGCGGGAGCGTGGTGCCCGGTGCCGCTGCCGCGACCACGGTTGCGGAGCCCCACTCCATGACGGGATGGATGTCGTCCGCGTAGAAGCCCTCTTCGGTCACATAAGCGTCCGTACTGTACCGGAATCCCAGGCGAACCGGCTGCCCGGCCCACGAGGACAGGTCGAACGACATCGCCTGCCATCCTCCACTGGACCCGGTGATTCCATTCCCGGCGTTGCTGCCGTTCGGATCGGAGGCGGAAGTGCCCGTTCCCGGGAGGTTCGTGAAGGAGCGGCCCCCATCGGTGGAGAGGAGCACATAGGCGTAGTCCCAGTTCGATTCGATGTCGTACCACCCCCGGAAGGTCAGCGCGTCGCCCGGCTGCACCAGGTAGTCCTCGGAGGCGATGGAGATCCGGTTCATGGCGTCGCCGCTTCCCGAATAGAGGCTGAAGCTCCCGGCGTATGCCCGCGCGGACGACGGCGACCAGTTCCCGGTGAAGTTCCCGCCGCCCGACTCCAGTCCGTCGGTGGACGCGGCCGGCCCGGTCATTTCGACCACTTCGTAGGAGACCGGCTGCGTGTCCGCCGTGGTGGGCGCGTCCCACTCCAGCGTGAACGACCCGGAACCGCTGGATGACGGGGAAGTGATCGCGGGCGCTCCCGGAGGAGCCAACTGCCCCGGCCTTTCCGCGTAGGCGAGGCACAGCCACGCGGGCTCGATGTTCTCGGCGATGAGCGCCGGGATGCGACTCTCCGGCGGGTAAAACCCGTCGGAGGAGCCGCCGACCTCCGGGGTGAACCCGAAGATCTTCGGGTGTGTCGGGGAGTTGTACATCCAGTCATTCGCCTCTCCGTTGGCGATGTAGATCGTTCCGGAGGCGGGGTTTCCCGGTGCGTACCCGTTGAGCGCGTTCACCTGCGCGCCGAACTCGGAGAAGATGTCCTCGTCTTCGGAAAGCCCCGGCACATGGGCCGGACCCCAGAGCCAGAGGTTGCTGTAGCTGTGGAAGGACAGGCAGAAGACGAACTGTCGTGAGTCCACGAAGCTCTGCACCGTCTGGATCTCCGGTTCCGAAACCGCGCTGGGTCCGCGGTAGACTTCACTGCCCGAGTACGAACTGGATCCGATGTCGTCAGCTCCCCACTCCCACGCATGGTTCCGGTTGAGATCCACGCCGAAGGATCCCCAGCCGTTGTTCCGACGGTTCTTGCGCCAGTTCGAATCCACATTCTCCACATAGACATGCCCGTCCGGGTTGACCATGGGGAGAATCCAGATCTCGCGGGTATTCACCCAGTCCGTAAGTCTGGGATCGGTGCCGTAGTTCATGAGCAGGCTGTCGGCCAGCGCGAGCGCGATCTCCACGGTGATGAGTTCCCGCGCGTGGTAGGTCGCCATGTAGAGGACCTCGGGCTCGTTCTCGTCGACGGCGACATTGTCGGAGATCTTCAGCGCGTGAATGTCGCGCCCTTCGTGCGAGGGGACGCCGATCACCGAGTGGCTTGCCAGCGACGGATACGCCGAGGCCATCGCGTTCAGCCTCGCGATCATCTCGGAGTAGGTCGTGTAGGCACCGAGGTCGCCGCGGGACCGTTTGATCTCGCGCAGACCCTGAAGCATGTCCGGGTTCAGCGTCTGTACTTCGTGACCATAGGCAAGGAGTTCGCGTCTCTGCTCCGGGGTCACGAGAAACTCGCAGCGGGAGCCGAGACGGATCTCGTCGAGGTCGCGGGAGAGAAGGTCCACAAATGCCGCCCGATCGGCGGGCTCTATCGCGACCAGGATGTTGGCCCCCGAGGCCGGGTCGAGCGCGGGAGCCGGAGCTGCGGAGAACAGGAGTGTAAGGGCGAAAGGTGCGAAGGCAAGCAGCTTGCGGGTCATCGGCGGTACTCCGTGGTATGGGCGGCGAACTCAGGCAGACGGGCCGGTGCGGGTCTGCCCGCCGGGGGGGAGCGGACGATATGCGATTCTACCATCTGAGCGGAGGCTGCGCCACCAGCGGCAGGTTTGTGGATTTCGACTCTCGCCACGGGCGTGGATCATGGATAGGATTCCGGGTCGAAGTGCCAACCTCAGAGGGCCCCCATGACTTTTCTGCCTGTTGAGACCCAGATGGAGACCCTCCGCGAAGGGCTCGAGGAGATCTACACGGAGGAAGCCCTGTGCGACAAGCTGGAGGCGTCCCGGCGGGAGGGACGGCCGCTTCGCGTGAAGCAGGGGTTTGACCCCACGGCCCCGGACATTCACCTGGGGCACACGGTGGGCCTTTGTGTCCTCCGGCGTTTTCAGGACCTGGGGCATCAGGTCGTGGTGATCGTGGGGGACTTTACGGCGCTGGTCGGAGACCCCAGCGGCCGAAACAAGACCCGGCCGCGGCTCACGCGCGAGGAGATTCTCTCCAACGCCGAAACCTACCGGGAGCAGTTCTCGCGAGTCCTGGACCCGGAGCGAACGGAGGTTCGCTTCAACGGTGACTGGTTCGCGGAGATGGATTTTGCGGGCATTCTGGAGCTCTCCTCACGGTTCACCGTCGCGCGGATGATGGAGCGGGACGACTTCCACAAGCGATACACCGAGGGGCGCCCGATCTCCGTCCATGAGTTCCTCTACCCGCTGATGCAGGGATACGACTCGGTGGAGATCCGCGCGGATGTGGAGATCGGGGCCACCGAGCAGACATTCAATCTGCTGGCGGCGCGGCACATCCAGAAGGAGTACGGCATGGAGCCGCAGGTGGCGTTGACCTTCCCCGTGCTCACGGGACTGGACGGGGTGCAGCGCATGTCGAAGTCACTGGGAAACTATGTGGGAGTCACCGACGCTCCGGAGGACATGTACGGCAAGGTGATGTCCATCCCGGACGAACTCATGCCGGAGTGGTACCGGATGGTCTCGGGGCTTGGAGCCGAGGCGATGCGAGAGGCCCTGGAGGGTCTCGAAGCGGGAGGAAACCCGCTGGAACGCAAGGATGCGTTGGCTGCGGCCATTGTGGGGCGATTCCATACCCCGGAGGCCGTGACGGAGGCCAGGGCTCATTTCGACCGTGTGGTGCGCCGAAAGGAGTCTCCGGACGAGGTTCCGGTGGCGGAGGTGCCGGCGAATGCCGAGGGAGTCCCGATTGCCAACTTGCTGAAGGAGACCGGGCTTGCGCCGTCTACGAGCGAAGCGCGGCGCCTGGTAAAGGGCGGCGGCGTTCAGGTGGACGACTCAAAGTGGACGGACCCGCAGTCCCGGATTCCGGCGGAACCCGGGACGGAGATCCGGCTCAAGGTGGGCAAGCGCCGGTTTCTGCGAGTGAGATTCGGCGGGGGGAGCGTCTAGCGCGCTCAGTTCTCCGAATCGGCGGCGGAGTGCCGCGAATCATGTCCCATTCTGGTCGTTTTCTTGGAATAGTTCGCGTATTTCTTCTATTCGGTGGTTTGGTGACGGGTTCAAATCTGGCCTAACCTCTGGTTTCGCCACAGCTTGGAGCGGTTCGGGCGGGTCGAATCTTTTTTGTCGAAAAGGTTGACTCCGCGGAATCCGGATGCTAGATTGCCCTCCGCGTTGATGCGAGAAATCGACGCACGGTCTTTGAAAACATGGTGTGCACCGTTTCGTAAAGGCTCTGTGGGCCTTGCCTTCCGGGTGACTTTTACCCGGTCCGGCTTGGCTCTTTATATTTCTGTGCTTGAATTTGGCTGCCTCTTCGGAGGTGGCCGTTCGATTCTTGACCACGGAGAGTTTGATCCTGGCTCAGAACGAACGTTGGCGGCGTGGATTAGGCATGCAAGTCGAACGCGAACGCCGGACTTCGGTCCGGCTAGTAGAGTGGCGAACGGGTGAGTAACGCGTGGGCAATCTGCCCTTGAGTGGGGAATAACCATTCTAACGAATGGCTAATACCGCATGTGTCCCTTCCCTCGCATGGGGGAGGGTGCAAAGGTGGGGATCTTCGGACCTGCCGCTCGAGGAGGGGCCCGCGTCCCATTAGCTTGTTGGTGAGGTAACGGCTCACCAAGGCGACGATGGGTAGCCGATCTGAGAGGATGACCGGCCACACTGGGACTGAGATACGGCCCAGACTCCTACGGGAGGCAGCAGTCGAGAAGCTTCGGCAATGGGGGAAACCCTGACCGAGCGACGCCGCGTGCGGGATGACGGCTTTCGGGTTGTAAACCGCTGTCAGGAGGGAAGAATCCTATCGGGCCAATACCCCGATAGTTGACGGTACCTCCAGAGGAAGCTCCGGCTAACTCCGTGCCAGCAGCCGCGGTAATACGGAGGGAGCAAACGTTGTTCGGAATCACTGGGCGTAAAGGGTGCGTAGGCGGATTCGCAAGTCAGAGGTGAAATGTCCCGGCTCAACCGGGGACCTGCCTTTGAAACTGCGAGTCTTGAGGGCGTGAGAGGAGACTGGAATTCCTAGTGTAGCGGTGGAATGCATAGATATTAGGAAGAACATCAGTGGCGAAGGCGAGTCTCTGGCACGTTTCTGACGCTGAGGCACGAAAGCTAGGGGAGCGAACGGGATTAGATACCCCGGTAGTCCTAGCCGTAAACGTTGGGCACTAAATGTTGGCCGATCGACCCGGTCAGTGTTGCAGCTAACGCGTTAAGTGCCCCGCCTGGGGAGTACGGCCGCAAGGTTGAAACTCAAAGGAATTGACGGGGGCCCGCACAAGCGGTGGAGCATGTGGTTTAATTCGACGCAACGCGAAGAACCTTACCCGGGCTTGACATCCTTGGGACAACCTCAGAGATGAGGCTTTCCTTCGGGACCCTTGGACAGGTGCTGCATGGCTGTCGTCAGCTCGTGTCGTGAGATGTTGGGTTAAGTCCCGCAACGAGCGCAACCCCTACGTTTAGTTACTAACATTTAGTTGAGTACTCTAAACGAACTGCCAGTGATAAGCTGGAGGAAGGCGGGGATGACGTCAAGTCCTCATGGCCCTTATGTCCAGGGCTACACACGTGCTACAATGGTCGGTACAAAGGGTTGCAAAGCTGCGAAGTGGAGCCAATCCCGTAAAAACCGGTCTTAGTTCGGATTGAAGTCTGCAATTCGACTTCATGAAGCTGGAATCGCTAGTAATCGTGGATCAGAACGCCACGGTGAATACGTTCCCGGGCCTTGTACACACCGCCCGTCACACCACGAAAGTTGGTTGTACCAGAAGTCGGTATTCTAACCTTTTGGAAGAAGCCGCCTAAGGTATGATTGATGATTGGGGTGAAGTCGTAACAAGGTAGCCGTAGGGGAACCTGCGGCTGGATCACCTCCTTTCTAAGGAGTTTTCTAAAAAATCATTGATTCGTTTTTGATTTTGGAAAATTATCCAGGTCAATTCCGCATTTCACTCTTGACGCTCTCTTATTAAATAATGTTTCGCTGCTCGAACCTGCGGCATGGGCTGTTAGCCCGGCTTCGCTGGGATTTTATCAGCGGCGCGCTGATGATGGGCCTATAGCTCAGCTGGTTAGAGCGCACGCCTGATAAGCGTGAGGTCGATAGTTCAAATCTATCTAGGCCCACCAAGTAAATCAACGTTTTTGCTTTACGGGGGTGTAGCTCAGTTGGGAGAGCGCCGGCTTTGCAAGCCGGAGGTCATCGGTTCGAGACCGTTCACCTCCACCATTTAACTTGATGGAAGTGATTGGCGTATTAAATTTTTGCAAATTTCCAGCTAATTAACTGGGAATTCAACAGTTCTTTGAAATTGTGGGGTTTTGAATATACGATATTTCTACGTAGATTTCATGATCTTTTTGTGAAATCGCGGGAAGAAAGTAGCTGATTTAAGTTTTGATCAAGCGTAAAAGGGCATTCAGGGGATGCCTTGGCGCCAGGAGTCGATGAAGGACGTAGTTGGTTGCGATAAGCGACGGTTAGCCGCCAACAGGCTTTAACCCGTCGATTTCCGAATCGGAAAACCGGTCGTGTGGAAACGCACGTCATCATACGCTGAATTCATAGGCGTGTGAGGGTAACCAGGAGAATTGAAACATCTTAGTATCCTGAGGAAAAGAAAGCAGAGCGATTCCCTTAGTAGCGGCGAGCGAAAAGGGAACAGTCTAAACCGAATGTGTGTCAAGCTCACAGGCGTTGCTCATTCGGTGTTGTGGGATTTATCCGGACCGGGCTGTGGACAGGTCGGAGAGTTATAAAAGTATTATCTAGCCGAAGGACCTGGGAAGGTCCGCCGTAGAGGGTGAGAGCCCCGTAGGCGAAAGGTTTTGCTCTCTCTGGGATAAATTCCCAAGTAGCGCGGGGCACGTGAAACCTTGCGTGAATCTGGGTGGACCATCATCCAAGACTAAATACTCCCTGGCGACCGATAGTGAACCAGTACCGTGAGGGAAAGGTGAAAAGAACCCCTGTTAGGGGAGTGAAACAGTACCTGAAACCGTATGCCTACAAGCAGTGGGAGGGCGTTTATCGGGGGCTTGCTCCCGATGTTGCCTGACCGCGTGCCTTTTGC
>JASLLL010000034.1 GCA_030747075.1 Gemmatimonadota bacterium | reverse complement strand
GCAGCGGGTATATCGCCAACCCGTTGAGTCAGCGTGAGATGCACAATCTCGGTGCGGGCAGGCATTGGGTCGAATCGTCTCCATGCCCGAATACCCTGCACGAATCGGGCCAACAACAATCTTCAGAACACAACTTTCGGGTCAAAGGCCGAGCAGAAGGAGTCCGAACACTGCAGGCATGTAGACAATGCTCCCTACGAACAACCGGCGCGCAGCCCCTTCCGTCCCCCGCCGCGCCAGCGACACCGACAGCCCCAGCATCGCCCCCCCGCCGATCACCGCTCCCCACGCATACAGCCCGCCACCCAGGCCCGTCGGCAGCGCCATCAAGCTCACCGGAATCAACGCCAGCGAATAGGCCACCGCCACGCGAAAGGTCACACGCCCTTCCGGATCCTCCACCGGGAGCATTCGGAATCCGGCGCGTGCGTAGTCTTCCCGATGGAGCCAGGCGATCGCCATGAAATGCGGAACCTGCCAGATGAACACCATGGCGAAGAGGACGAAGGCTCCCGCCTCCAGACGCCCCGAGGCAGCAGCCCAACCCATGAGCGGAGGAATCGCCCCGGGGACGGCACCGACCAGTGTGTTGAGTGAAGTGAGGCGCTTCATGGGAGTGTAGGCAACGACATAGGCCACCCAGGAGACCGCCCCCAAGAGCCCGGTCAGAAGGTTCGCACCCCACACCAGAAGGGCAAGCCCGGCTGCGGAGATTGCCAGGGCGAACAGCAGCGCAGTCGGAGACTTCAGCCGACTGGACGGAATGGGGCGCCCACGCGTCCGGTGCATTCGGGCATCGAGACGGGCCTCATGTACCTGATTCACGCCGTTGGCACCGCCCCCGACAAGCCCCGTCCCCACGGCAGCCGCCACAAGCCCGGACCAGTCCACGGAACGGCCTCGGCCAGCCAGAAGGTACGACACGACCACCGTCATGAGAACGAGCAGCACAAGCCGAGGCTTGGTGAGTTCGGCGTAGGGCACCCACCCGGCTCCGACGGGCTGAGCCAGGTTGTCGTTCCGGGTCCTCATGGGAAGACCGACCCTCCGGGCCGTGGACTCTCCTCTACTCTTCCGTCGTCCGCTCCCGAAGGCGCTCGAAGGCTTCGCCCATCGAGGTCATCCCGCCAGCATCTCCGCTGCTGGCCCGCGTGGCCCCCCTGGAACTCCCACCACGGTCGTTGCGGTCTCCGCGATCCCGACCACTCTGGCGCCCCCGACTGCCCCGGCCTCCTTCAGGCCGACCGCCGCTCTGTCTCTCCGGAGATGCAGACTCTTCCAGAAGCGACAGCGAAATCCGCCGCGCCTCCGAGTCGACTCTCACCACTCGCGTCTTCACATCCTGCCCGACTGTGAGCACCTCCGAGGGATTCTCCACTCGGTGGTCCGCCAGTTCCGAGACATGGACGAGGCCATCCACTCCGGGAGCGACTTCCACAAAAGCTCCGAAATCCGCCAGACGCACAACCTTGCCCTCGATCCACTGCCCCGGGGTCATCGTCTCGGTCATTGTCTTCCACGGATCCTCCAGAAGCTGCCGAATGGAAAGACTGACGCGCTCCTTCTCGCCTCCGAGGTCCTCCAGCTTCACCACCTTCACCTGAACTTCCTGTCCCACCTTGAGCGCATCGTTCGGATTCGCAACGCGGCCGAAGCTGATCTCCGACACATGGACGAGCCCGTCCAGCCCGCCGAGGTCCACAAATGCGCCGAACGGGCGAATCCGCGAAACAACCCCGGTCAGCACCGAACCGACCTCCAGCGTCTCCCGCACCCGAGTTGCGTTTCCGCGCGCTTCCTCGTCCAGGATGACACGCCGGGAGAGAATCACATTGCGACCCTTGCGATCCGCAGAGATCACCCGGAAGGAGAACTTCTTGCCGAGGTAGGCCTTCGCGTCCTCCACAAAATGCCGATCGATCTGGGAGAAGGGGCAAAAGGCTCGCAACCCCTTGGTCGATACAACCAGCCCACCCTTGTTGGTGCCAACGACCTTCCCCTCAACCGGAAGCTTGGATTCCGCAGCCTCCAGCATGGCCCGAATGCTCCCCTGACGCTTTCCTGCTCTGAGCGCCAGACGAACGCCCCCATCGACCTCAGAAATCACCGCCGTGACCTGATCTCCGACCTTCTTCGCGGGATTCCCTTCCTCGCCAGCAATCTCCTTCAGGTCCAGGCTTCCCTCTGCCTTCCCCCCGAAGTCCACGAATGCGGCATCCTCACCGATCCGCACGATCTTCCCCTGAACGCGAAGCCCCTTGCGCGGCTCGACCCAGTTCTTCTCCTCGGACTCCTTGAGCATTTTGGCGAAGTCCTCCCCGTCTGCCTCCGCCTTCTCGGCGGCAGGTTCCCCGGCAGGGGCGTCGGGCGCTTCCACCGGATCCTCCGCCTTCTCGGCGGCTGGCTCCCCGGCAGGGGCGTCGGGCACTTCCACCGGATCCTCCGCCTTCTCGGCAGCAGGCTCCGCGGCAGGGGCGTCAGGGGTGGGGGTCGGATCGGTCAGCGGGGTTTTCTCCGTCACCGGGGTCTCCGGCGACTCGTCTTCGGGTCGGTGTTCCATTTCTTCCTCGCGGTTCCACGACAGGGGCGCGGCGACTCGGGACAATGACGAGGTTCCCTGGTTCGCCACGATTTCAGACAAGCCGAACCAATATACCATTTCCAGGCGGGGGAACCCTACCGGAAATCGCGCTGGAACGCCTCTGTGGAGTTCGGCATGGAACGCCGGTTGGACGCCGGCGACCTCAGGCGGTACGATCCGACACGATTTCAGCCGGACCCACGCCCGTCAGACCGTTCAGGGACAGCGGAGGTACCCATGTCGCGCATTGTGGAATGCGTTCCCAACATCAGCGAAGGCCGTGACCGCACCGTCATCGATGCGGTGACCGCCGTCGTGCAGAACATTCCCGGCGTAGCCCTCCTGGATGTAGACCCCGGGGAGGAAACGAACCGGACCGTGATCACCCTCGTCGGCAACCCGGATGCCACGGTCGACGCAGCTTTCCGGCTGATCGCGGAGGCGCAGCGACGGATCGACATGTCCGCCCACTCGGGCGCGCACCCGCGCATGGGCGCCACCGATGTGTGTCCCTTCGTCCCGGTGTCGGGTGTCACCATGGACGAGTGCGCGGAGCTGGCCCGCAAGCTGGGTACGCGAGTCGGCGAAGAGCTGGGCATCCCGGTATACCTCTACGAACATGCGGCCTCCCGACCCGAGCGGCAGAATCTGGCCGCAGTCCGTGCGGGCGAGTATGAAGGCCTGGCGGCTCGCGAGGGAAAGTCGGAATGGGATCCGGACTTCGGCCCGGCGAAGTTCAATCCCCGCTCGGGTGCCACGGCCATCGGCGCGCGGAACTTTCTGATCGCCTACAATATCAACCTCGATACGCGCTCCCGGAAGCTCGCGCACGACATCGCGCTCGATATTCGCGAGCGGGGCCGTCGCAAGCGCGATTCCTCGGGCAAAGCCATCCGGGATCACGACGGCAAGTTTGTCATGGTTCCCGGTCGCCTGAAGGAGTGCAAGGCCGTCGGCTGGCTCATCCCCGAATACGGGGCTGCACAGATCTCCATGAACCTGACAAACGCGGAGGTCACGCCCGTCCATATCGCATTCGATGCGGTGGTCGAAGAAGCCACACGACGCGGACTGCGCGTCACGGGGAGCGAGATCGTCGGGTTGGTACCGCTGAGGGCGCTTCGCGATGCGGGTCTTCACTACCTTCGCCGTCAAGGCCTCTCCCCCGCTGTGTCCGAGGCGGATCTGGTGCAACAGGCCGTCAAGAGCCTCGGCCTCGACGACCTCACCCCCTTCGACCCCGCATCCAAGATCATCGAATACCGCCTTCAGCAGCCCGGAAGACTCGTCGACAAGACCGTCACCGCATTCCTTGACGAACTCGCTGCCGACAGCCCCGCGCCCGGTGGGGGGAGCGTGGCCTCCCTCATGGGGGCGCTCTCCGCGGCACTCTCCGCCATGGTGACGAACCTCACCGTCGGCAAGAAGGGCTACGAGAGCGCGGAGGAGGAAATGAAGGCGGTCGGGCTGAAGGCGCAGCAACTGAAGGAGGCCTTCGCGGCAGATATCGACCGGGACACGGAAGCGTTCAATGATCTCTTTGCGGCTGCGAAGATGAAGCGCAAGACGCCGGAGGAAGTCGCCGCACGAGCAAGTGCTCTGCGGGAAGCCACCCGGGCAGCCACCCTGATTCCGTTGGGAGTGCTGCAAAGAGCGGTCGACACGGTGGAACTCTCCGGTGCCGTGGCCGAACGCGGGAACACGAACTCCCTCTCAGACGCGGGAGTGGCTGCGCTGGCCGCGCGAGCTTGCGCGGAAGGCGCGTACTACAATGTGCTCATCAATCTGATCGACACGGACGACTCCGAGTGGGCCGCTCCGGTGATGAAGGACGCCGCCGCGACACTCGCCCGTGTGAGCGCGGGCGCGGAGGCCGTCACATCCCGAATCCGCGACCGGTTGGAATATACGGACGCGACCGGCCAGGCTGCAGATCCCCAATGAGGAGCGAGCGAATATGCCGAGAGACGAAAAGCTGATCTTCGACTGGAACCGACCGCCGGGTTTCTCCTTCCGGCACAAGGACGATCTTCACCTCAACGACGAGACCCTTCGCGACGGCTTGCAGTCGCCTTCCGTCCGCGATCCCTCCATCGAGGAGAAACTTCAGATTCTCCATCTCATGGGCGACCTCGGGATCGATGCGGCAAACCTCGGGCTTCCCGGGGCGGGAGAACGCGCGGCACGCCATATCGAACGCCTCGTGCAGGAGATCGCAGACTGCAGCCTCTCCATCTCCCCCAATGTGGCGGTGCGCACAGTGGTGTCCGAGATCGAACCGTTGATCGACATCTCCTCACGCACCGGCATCCCGGTGGAAGCCTGCACCTTCATCGGGTCATCCGGGATCCGGCGCTACACCGAGGGGTGGGATCTGGACGGCATCCTGAAGAAGACGGAAGAGTCCATTCGCTTCGGCGTGGATCATGACATCCCCATGTGCTATGTCACCGAGGACACCACCCGCGCAGACCCGACCACGCTGGAAAGACTCTACCGCTGCGCCATCGAATCGGGCGCGACGCGGATTGTGGTAGCCGATACCGTCGGGCACGCAACACCCATCGGTGTGCGGGAGCTCCTGCGGCACATCTTCGGAATCGTCAAGGACTCCGGCGAGGATGTACTGGTCGACTGGCATGGGCATTCCGATCGCGGGATTGCCATTCCAAACTGCATGATGGCCATCGCCAGCGGAGTGGACCGGGTTCACGGCACCGCGCTCGGGATCGGGGAACGATGCGGGAATGTCCCGATGGACCTGCTGCTCGTGAACCTCCGTCTGGAGGGGATCACGAACCGCGACCTCTCCCGACTGGACCTGTATGTCCGGACGGTGTGCGAAGCCACCGGCGTGCCGATTCCCTTCAGCTATCCGGTCTTTGGAGAGGACGCCTTTCGCACTTCTACCGGAGTTCACGCGGCCGCCATCCTCAAAGCCAAGCGCAAGGGGAAGGACTGGCTCGCGGATCAGGTGTACTCCGGAGTTCCGGCGGACATGGTGGGCCTGTCCCAGCGTGTCGAAATCGGGTTCATGAGCGGGAAAAGCAATGTGATCTTCTATCTGGAAGCTCGTGGAATCAAGCCGGAGGCGCAGCTGGTGAAGGGTCTTCTCGCGCATGCCAAGGACTCCAGCACTGTCCTCACCGACGAACAGGTGGACACATTCATCGCGGAGCATGAGCAGGCCGGGCGGGATTCGTGACTCGCGGCGCTCCCCGCGGCCCGGCTGCACTCCTTGCGGCCGTGGGGGCGCTTTGGATCGCGCTTCGAGTCTTCCCCATTCCCACGGAGCCTCCGGCCGTGGCTCGCGCCGCCGTCGCCGGAGTTCGCGTGGAGGCCACCAGTTCCAGCGCGTACCAACCGGTGGGTCTTCCCACGCCGGCCGATGATCCCCTCCGGCTGGGCAGCATCGGCGGATGGCAGGAGGCACGCGCGCGATTCACCGACCGCCTTGCCGCCCAGAATCGGCGGCTCGTGATCCTCGCGAGGGAAATGTCCCGGCGCGTTGAAGTCCACGCCCGCGGCCCCACCGGAATCCGGCTGGGCGATCAACTGACCGCGTTTCACGGCATGGACGCCGCGCGCCTCGCTGCGGCGGCAGCCGGTCTTCCGCCCCGCGAATCGCTGGACGAGTTTCACGCCGTCTTCCAGTCGCGCCTCGCGGAACCTCCCACGGGGATCGGGGTCGCTGAAGCTGCCCGGCGAAGGGAACTCGGCCAGTTGCTTCGCCGCATCGACGACACCCGGATGGACGCGGACCGAGAGGCTGGAGTCGCGCTGGAGGAGTTTCGTCAGGAGGCCAGCGCCGCCCTCGCCGGGGGGACCACGGGTGGGTTTCTTCGCCGGGGCCGGGGTCGAATCGCGGAAGCGCTCCTCGCCGCGCTCTTCGGGGCACTCCTCGTGGAGGCTCTGCGCAGCAGGCCGCGCGTTCCACCGCTCGTTTCCCGAACGACCGCAGGAGTCGGCGGCGTCCTGCTGGTGCTTCTCCTGGAGGGGACGCCACTCCTCCCGGTCGATCCGCTTCGGGGATTGTCGGTGGTCTTTGTCCCGGCAGCGCTCGCGGCAGGACTGCTCACCTCGCCCTTGCTGGAACGACTCGCCGGAGGTTCTCGCCCGGTGAGCCCGAGGCCACGCCCGACAGTCTCCGCAGTGCCCCCCCATCCGGAAGAGGACACCTCCTGTCCCGGAGAACCGCGTGCGCCCTTCTTCCCGCGCCGCCGCTAATCCGCCTTCGGCCCCACACCGCCACACCAGCACCGCAGATCCAGAAACCCCGGGTCTGGAAGATACTCGCCCGCGCGCGGCCCGATCTCTCTGCGCACCTTCGCCAGGAGTTCCGGGGCTGTCCCGAGATCTGCTTCAGGGTGCGGGATCACAAAAACGCGAGCCGGACGAATCGACTTCACCGCATCCGCCCATGCACGAACCGTTTCGTCAAGAGACGAGAGCGCCGCATGGACCGGGAGTTCCAGTGAGATCTGCGCGGAGGTCTCCCGTCCCAGCGCCGCCACGGACTCCACATGATGGCCAAAGGCGCGGCGCCTGTCCGGGGCACGACCCGGTCGAAGGGGATCCTCCGGCGATGGAAGATACGCCACCACATCCGCCGCTTCCCCTGCGTCACGGCGGATGTCCTTGTCCGCCAGAACCACGCCATCGGTGAGGAGAATCGTCCGCAAGTGTATCTGCTGCCGGATCTTTCGCAGGATGGCCCCGATGCCCCGGTGCAGGAGAGGATCGCCCCGGCCTCCGAACACAATCGCGTCAAAGCTCTCGCCTCGGCCCAACCGGGAGTCCAGCTCGGACAGGATGGCCGGAGTGGGTGCGAACCCCTTCCTGACCGGCATGACACGCCCGGGTGCCAGAACAGAGCAATACCGGCAGGGTGCATCCTCCGGCGGGCCCGCCGCGACTTCGAGCATCAGCACGCGCCCGAAGCGAAGCGAATCGTACGGCTCATGGACCGTGACTTCATGCCTCATGTCTGCGATTCCTCCATGCGGGATCTTGCCCTTGCGTCCGCGATCTCTTCACGCGGGAGTGAATCAATCCAGCCGAGGCGTCGCAGTTCCTCCGCGATTTCCTCCGCCGCAATCCGATGTCCTTCCCGCGTCCAGTGTTCGTCCACATCGAAGTACGCACGCGTTCCGCAGGCCGCTTCCCGACGAAACCCGGGAAGCAGATCCAGCACAGCGACCCCCATCGCCTGAAGGTCGCGCACGATCTCCCGCTGTGCGTGATCGCGGTCAAACGCGGAGTCCGGAAGTCTCCATCGATCCCGGTAACGGCGCCAGGAGTCATCGTCCACCTGATACCGGGTCGGCGCGACCACCACCAGATACCGCCCGCCCAACTCACGCGTCTCCTCTGCCGCATCACGGACCGCGTCCCGACCCGCAGGCCACGATGACCGAAGGATGCGCGCGGGCCACTCCGCCAGCCCCACGGGATCCAGATGACGACTCCGCTCCGCGAGCCCTGTCGCACGGTACACCCCATAGAGCCGCTCACGAAGGAAGGAGTACAGGTGCGAATGAATGTGCAGACTCTTCCGAAGGCGAAAGAGCGGATGGCGGCCGTCAGAAACAAGCCTGCCGTCCACAACGCGCGGATGACTCAGATAGCGGTCGGGTTCGGGGTCCTCCAGGTCGTTTCCCACATAGATCGTGTGTACGACGATCTCAGGATTCCATTTCCCCAGAGAGCTCGAGAGAAGCCGGGAGGCCCGAAGCGGACCGTACCCGCCGACGCCACCGTTCCGAACGGAGGAGGGCCGCCCGTCGGTCACGAGAAGCCTCTCGAGCACCTCGGGAAAGGCCTGCGCCGCCTCCACTCCCACACCGAAGGTGAAGGAGTCTCCGATGGCAAGAATGCGCCGATCTGCCAGGCGATCCGGCCCTGGGTTCGCGGGTACGCGGAGACCGTCGGCGTCGGTGAAGACGCGGGTGCGATACTCCACGACACGCACTTCCCCGCCGAAGTTCTCGCGAAGACGATATCCTGCGGCCGGATCCTCGCGGAACATCCCGAGCGTGGAGGCGGATCGCTGCGGACAAAACTCGCGAAGCGTCCACTCTCCTGCGAGCCCGGCGAGCGCAAGCCCCGCGATTCCCAGCGCCACTTCGGCAAGGACCCTCCCCGCGCGGGGCCTTCCTCCCCCGCCTGGGAGCCAACGCACCGACTTCATCGGATGAGAGTCACGCGTACGGGCGACGAATCGACAGCCCCCCCGCGACGCACAAAGTAGACGCCTGAAGGCACGCGGCGCGCGCTCTCATCCAGGCCGTTCCAGTACAGCGGGTACTCTCCGGGTGTGACCTCCCGGTCGAGAAGCACGCGCACAGGACGCCCCAGAACATCGTAAACCGTGACCTCCTGCCGCCCCGGTTCCCCGACGGTCAGGCGAAGCTCCACCCGCTGCTCGAACGGATTCGGTCCCTCCATGCGAAGCTCCGAATCCACGCCACTCTCCGGCGCCCCTCCCCGCCCCGGCCCCGGAGGCGGAAGCGGTGGCCCCGGATCCTCGCCTTCCATCCCCTGCGGCGGCTCCAGCCCCCCGACCACCAGGAGCGCATACCCCTGTGGTCCTTCGGGAACATCGGAAGCCCGGACTCGCACGCGATAAAGCCCCGGGTCCGGCGAATCCAGAATGACGCGCTCCACATTGTTCAGCGGGTCGGCAGTTCCCCCGGTCACGGAATGCCCGGCCGCCGGGTCAAAGACATTTCCGAGGAAGGTCCCCCCGGGGCCCACGACCTCCAGATCCAGGTCGTTCACGGGGGTCAACGCGGCTGCCGGAGCCGCCGGGTAATCGGTGAAGACCAGCGTGATCTCAAGCGGTTGCCCCGCATCGGCCACCTGCAGAAGGTGTGTGTGAACCGCGCCCGGTCCCGGGCCCTCGTTGTGGCGAACATCTCGAAACCAGACGCGCTCGGGATCTCCCGGGAAGTGCAGCACGCGGTCGAGAAGAAGCCGCCCCCATCCCTCTTCCTCGTTTGGGTACCCCGCGACCGAAGTCATGTCCACCGTGGACGCAATCAGGAACGCCTTCACCAGAGCACCCGTCGGCCAGACGGCCCGTTCCGGCGCGGGAATCCCCCGCGGGTGGTAACCCTTGACGAGGTACTCGCGCACCAGAGCGCCCGCTCCCGCCACCGCCGGGGCTGCCATGCTGGTTCCGCTCATCGTGGTCATCGCGCAGGAGGCCGTCGATGCCGACCGCGTCGACATCCCCGGCGCGAAGACCTCGGGCTTCCGCCGTCCATCGGAGGTCGGTCCCGTGCCGCCGGACCAGATCGCGTCCTGCTCTCCACCGCCCGCCGGCCTGCGCGTCGCGCCCACGGCCAGCACATTCTTCGCGTTCTCCGGTGTCTTGAGCGTGCTGGTATTCGTGGACGCGAAGATCACGAGGTCGTTCTGCCGCTGATATGCAAAGCTGTCGATGTCCCGACACCATGTCGTGTACGAGGTGAACGAATCATCCCCCCAGCTGTTCGTGAAGATGTGCGCGCCATCGAAGTGCATCTCTGTCAGCAGATCCTTCAGGTTCGAAGGCGTGTTCGAATACCCCGCCACATCCCAGATGGCCCGGTGTGCCAGGCGTGCGTGCGGAGCCATCCCGCGATCCACCACCGACCCGATCACCGGCTCCTCGTCTCCCGCGACGGTCCCCGCCGTGTGCGTGCCGTGGCTGTCCGGGTTCTGGAAGGCGGAGTCGTTCCGGTAGGAGACGAGCTTGCGGTGGGTCGGCCCCGGTTCGGCCACCAGGCTGTCGGAGAAGAAGCAGCTGGACTTTGAGATCGGACCGTCGATGTGTCCGACGATCTCCCCTTCTCCGAGAAGCCCCGCATCCTGCACGGGGGTCAATCCGCTGGAGTTTGACTGAATACACCAGCGCACCGTGTCGTTGCGGAGGGTGATCTCACCGACTTCTTCAATCCACTCCACCTCCGGGATGCGCGCGATGGATGCGACCGCGCCTCGCGATGCACGAACCGAGAGTCGTCGCACTCCGAGACGATCCCACGCCCGACGCACCGCAGCGCCCGTCGCCGCGACCCGGTCGGCGACGGCCGCCACGCTTTCGCCCTCAAAGATCTCGACCGTCAGAAAGAGATCCGTTTCCGCACGCCGTTGCGGGTCGGCGAACTCGCGCGTTCCGATCCCGGGGTCCACCTTCCACTCCGGGCGCATCAGATCGACGCGCAACACTCCGGGAACTTCCGCGACTCTGCGCGCATCCGAAGGACAGGCCCGCACGATCCACGCACTGGAGGGCACATGCCCCACGATGCGCCCGCCCGCCTGTTGGATGGCCGCCCGGAGTCCTTCGTCCGCCGGCCCGCGGTAGCACACCACCCACGACTGACGAACCGCTGCAGGAAGCGCGTGGGAACGAAGTTCCGCGGGGAGCGGCCCGGGGCCCTCGGCGACCGAGTACCCGCCCCCGACGAGGTGAACACGCGAGTCCCCCAGATCCAGAGCGTGGGAAGCCGGTGCGGCGCAGAGCAGCACGGCGAGCAATGCACACGCGATCCGAGTGAGCGTCACTGCGTCCTCCGCGAGTCCGGGAGATGGGAATCTGTATCGACCGGCCATCCTAGCGCATTCCCGGCCAGACTCCACATGAAACACCAGATCTGGCGACTCTCACTCGGGTTTCGTATACTCGCGCCCGGATTGGCACCGAAGCGAACTCTATCGGGAGGGTCGTCATTTTCGCCACCGGACCGCCCCTGTTGCGTTCCCTTGTCCTGGGGGCGCTTCCGGCGCTGCTGCTCTCCTCGCCGCTCGGTTGCCGGAAAATCGACACGACCACCGACCCCGGCGACGACGCCACCCCTCCCCCCATTCTCCAGAGTTTCGTGACGACGAAGGCGTCCATCACGCACGGCGAGTGGATCCGGCTCGTCTGGAAAGCGTCCGGCGCAACCTCGGCGCTCCTCTCCCCCGGTGTCGGAGCCGTCTCTCCGGTCGCGAACGGCTCCATCCCGCTTCGCCCCTACACATCCACCACCTATCGGATCATTGTCTCCAACTCCGCGGGAGCGGACACCGGCTCTGTCAGCGTGGAAGTGACCTATCCCGGGAGCATCTTCGTCAACCACTCCACCGGGGACGACGCCCGTACCGGCCGCGCCCCGGATGAGGCACTCGCCACACTCGACGCGGCCTTAAACCTCGCCACCGACGGAATGACCATTCATCTGAGCGGCGGCTCCATCTCCGAGGACAACGGCTCCCCGATCGGTGCCCCCGCCATCTACGAAAGCGCTCTCCACCTGGACGGGCGCCGGATCTCCGTGATCGGGGATCTTTCCCCGGACCACTTTTTCGAAGAACCAACCTACCGGGAGACCTGGATCCTCCCGCCTTCCGGACCCGCGCTCTCCGTCACGGATGCGCCCGGGGCGGTCGTCTTCCGCAACCTCTTGCTCGATGTGTCGGTCTCCGGCGGGGAGGTCGCCGCGAGAATCGACGGGAGCACCGCCTATCTCCACGGATGCCGGATTCTGGGCGAAAGCGCCTCCACCGGCACCGGGCTTGAGATCCTTGGAGCCTCGGAGGTCACGCTGACTTCATCGGTCATCATCGGAGGCCGAAACGCGGGAGGCGGCGCTGCCACGGATTCCACCTGCGGAGTCTCCACTTCGGACCAGTCCAGCGTCCTCGTGCAGAACTGCTTCATCGATGCGGGAGTCGGGCTGCACTTCGCCTCCGGGATCGAAGCCCGCGGAAATCTACGGATCGCCTGCAATACGATCGCCGCGCGCGTGGCCTCCACCTCCGGGTACGACAACTCCGCATCGATTCGCATCTTCTCGGGAGCTCCTTCCATCGGCGGCAACATCTTCTTCTCGCAGGGATCGGGAAAGCGATACGGAATCCTGGAGACCGGACCCGATACCAATCCGTCGTGGATCGAAGGGAATCTCTTCCTCGCCATCCAGCCGCTCTACGGAGACTGGGAAGGCGGAGACCGCGTGGACCAGACGGAGATCAACTCGTGGCCGCTCTTGAACGGTCTCTCCGGAACCGTCGGCGACAACCTGCACGCGCCCACAGCTCCCACATCCTCGATGTTCGTGAGTATCTCCGGCACCGACTACCACTTGAAGCCCACGCTCCCCGGCGGGGACCCGAACCCGGCGATCGATGCGGGAGGTGTGTATCTCGTGGCCGATCGGTACGGAGGCGTCCGCGACGACATCGACGGCGAGTCCCGCCCGTCCTCCGGCTACCTCTACGATCTCGGGGCGGATGAGTACCGCTGACATCCGCCGGCGCCCGGTGCCGGTGGTCGTCTGGATCGCGCTGCTCGTGGCGGTTCCCGCCTCGGCCGACTACCGGGATCTCGGCATGGCGTACCTCACGCCCGAAGGACGCACGGAGGTCAAGCTCTTCGCCTCACACTTCCGGGGGGATCAGTATTTTGACGAGGACGGCCTCCACCGGCCCGGGGACGACGGCGCCTGGAATGCGTGGATTCTCGAGTGCCGGCGAGGCCTCACGAACCGGATCGAGGCGCACTGGAACTTGTGGAGACAGTCGGTGCGGATCATCCCGGCGGACGGATCCCCGGCCTCTTCGCGTACGGGGTGGACCCGCGCGGGGCTCGGGGCGCGCGTCGCCCTGCCCGGCTGGCCCGTACTTCTGACGGCTGACGCCTCCACCCCGCTTCTCTCCAACGGAGAGCGGTTTCCCTATCTCGCGGAGAACTCGCTCCTCCTGTCCGCCGGGATGGAAGCGGACACGGACATCCCGGGAGGTCGCGTCGGCTTCGGAACCTCGGCCGTCTACCGCGCGGACCTCTCTGCGGCGGCGGACCGCGACATCCGGCTCATCTGGCGTGCCTGCGTGGAGGCGGATGTGACGGCTCGCTGGACACTCATCGCCGCAGCAGACGGCCGGGTCACCCTCTCGGGCGGAGAGGATCTCGTCTCCCACCGGTACACGCAGCTCTCCGCCGGAGCGAAGTGGCAGGCGCTTCGACACCTGCAACTGGAAGCGCTCGCCGCCGTCATGGGCGAAGGGAAGAACGCCGGGGCCGGGCACGGCTTCTCCGCAGGGCTGCGCACGGATTTCTGACGCGCTTTCAAGGTCACAAGAGCGCCGTTTGATCGTAAGATCCGGCGAACCCCGCCTCGATGCCGGGCCGCGCGAAAACCGTTCCACCCGGAGGGATCCTCATGCCCCAGCGCGTTCTCTCCGGCATTCAGCCGTCCGGCTCGCTGCATCTGGGCAACTACTTCGGCGCCATTCGCCAGTTTCTCCGCCTCCAGGAGGAGCACACCTGTTACTTCTTCATCGCGAGCTACCACGCGATGACCACTCAGAAAGACCCGGACCGACTCCAGGAGCGAATCCTGGACATCGCGGCCAGCTACCTCGCTCTGGGGCTGGACCCGGCGCGCTGCGTCCTCTTCGATCAGGCGGATGTGCCCGAGCACCACGAGTTCACCTGGTATCTCTCTTGTCTGGCACCCATGGGCCTTCTGGAGCGCGCGCACAGCTACAAGGACAAGACCGCCCGCGGCATCGCGCCGCAGCATGCGCTCTTCGCGTATCCGGTCCTGATGGCGGCGGACATTCTGCTGTACGACGCAGACCTCGTCCCGGTCGGGAAGGACCAGAAGCAGCATGTCGAGATCACGCGGGATCTCGCCATCCGTATGAACAACCGCTGCGGAGATCTCCTCACCGTGCCGGACCCGCTCATTCTGGAAGATACGGCGGTCGTCCCGGGTCTCGACGGCGAGAAAATGTCGAAGAGCTATGACAACACCATCGAACTCTTCCTCGAACCCAAGCCGATGAAGAAGCGCATCATGAGCGTCGTCACGGACTCCACGCCCGTGGAGGATCCGAAAGATCCCAACCGGTGCACGGTGTTCGCGCTCTACTCGCTCTTCGCTTCCGCGGAAGAACGCGCGGAACTGGAGGAAGCATACTGCCGGGGCGGCATGGGCTATGGTGAGGCCAAGAAGATCCTGCTTGCGCGCGTCGAGGAGACCTTCGCCCCGGCGCGGGAGCGAAAGAAGGAGATTCTCGCGCACCCGGATGACATCACGGATATCCTCATCGACGGTGCAAAGCGCGCCCGGGAAGTGGCCCTGCCGGTCGTGGAGAAAACGCGCGAAGCCTGGGGGCTTACCGCGAAGCCCCGCGGCGCCCGAGACTGAAGTACGCCGCGTCCGGGTGGTGGAAGACCATTGCCGAGACGGACGCTTCCGGGTCCATCATGAATCCGCCGGTCAGTTCGACTCCGATCTCCTCCGGGCGCAGCAGGCGGAACAGCTTCGCCTGATCCTCCAGATCCGGACACGCCGGATAGCCGAAGGACACCCGGACGCCGCGATACCGGGAGCGGAAGACCTCCGCGCGAGACATCCCTTCCGCATCCGGGAATCCCCATGCGGAGCGAAGGTCCGCGTGCAGCATCTCTGCGTGAGCTTCTGCCGTCTCGACAGCCAGGCTGCCCAGCGCGTGGCTGCGCAGATACTCCCCGGCGTCCCGGAGCTTGCGCACTTTCTCGCGAATGCCGCGACCCGCGGTCGTCACAAGGAGCGCAACCCAGTCGGGAGCCGCGCCCGCCGGGCAGCACCAGTCGGCGACGCACAGCCCGTCGGGCCGCGCCTGCCGACGAAAGACGAACTCCTCCAGAGGTTCGCCGCCCCCGTCGAGCAGACGAAGCACATTGCCGCAGCTCTCCGCACGGAACCACTGCCATACGGCGGAAGTCCGCATGGCGCCCGCTTCCGCCTCGGACATCAGTTCCGCCACGACCCCCTCCAGCTGAATCGCACGCGGGTCACCCCGGGCGAGAAGTTCCTCCCACCTGCCACGAATCCCCAGATGCCGGCCATAGAGAGCCTGCGGATGAATCCACGGCCAGACGCGGGAGAGATCTTCCGCCCGAGCCAGATGCCGATCCTCATCCGGCGGCTGCGGAACCTCGGCGAGAACCGGGATCGCCGCGCTTCGCGCACCCGAACGCTCCCGCGGGGGAAGCTCCACGCGATCGCTCGCGCCCGCGCCCGCACGGGGCCGAGCGGCACCTCCCGCCTCACCCGCGCGGATCTTTCCGCACAGGTCCAGCCCTGCCATGGCGTCCTTGGCGTAGTGCACCGCCCCGCCGTACTCAGGTGCGATCTTCTCGTCCACAAAGCGCGACGACAGCGCCGCCCCCCCGACCAGAAGCGGCGTGGACTGTTCGGCGCGATGCAACTCTCTCGCAACGGTCACCATCTCCCGGGCGCTCTTCACGAGCAGCCCGGAAAGACCGACGGCCATCGGCCGGTGATGACTCGCGGCCTCCACAATCCGCTCTGCAGCGACACGAATCCCCAGGTCCACGACCCGGTATCCATTGTTCGACAGAACGATCTCCACGAGGTTTTTGCCAATGTCATGGACATCGCCCTTCACCGTCGCCAGAACGATCGTCCCGCGAGACTCGACGCCCTCGGCGTCCATATCCGCTTCCAGGTGGCTGACCGCCACCTTCATGACCTCCGCGCTCTGAAGCACTTCCGCCACAATGAGCTGGTTGTCGTTGAAGAGCCTCCCGACCTCCGCCATTCCGCGGAGAAGCGGGCCGTTGATCACCTCCATCGGGGAGATTCCGTCCGCCCGCTTCCGATCGAGGTCCGCGATCAGCCCTTCGCGTCGCCCCTCCACGACACACGCGGAGAGGCGCTCATCGATGGGGCGCTCATCCCCCGGGGTGCTGCGCTTTCGCCGGGGAAGCGCATCCCGGTACCGGTCGGCAAACGCACGCGGCGTGTCCTCCCCCCGACCGAAGAGGAGATCCTCCGCAAGCGCCACATCCTCGGGCGGGATGCTCCCGTGCCGCTCCAGACGCTCCGTATTCACGATGGCGAAGTCGAGTCCCGCGCGGGTCGCCCGATGCAGGAAGACGGAGTTCAGCACTTCTCGCGCCGCCACGGGCAGGCCGAAGCTCACATTGGAGATCCCGAGAATCGTCTTCGTCCCGGGGAACTCCCGCTTGAGCGCGGGGATGGCCTCCAGGGTGGCGCCCGCGGCTCCCGCATACTGCGCGTCCCCGGTCGCGGCCGGGAAGACCAGCGTGTCCCACAGAATGTCCTCCGGGGGGATTCCGTGCCGGGAAAGCTCCGCATGGCACTTCCGCGCGACCGCCAGCTTCCGGTCCAGCGTGACCGCCATGCCTCCGTCCGGATCGTCGTCGATCAGCCCCACCACGAGAGCCGCGCCAAACCCGCGAACAAGTTCACACACTTCGGCCATGCGTTGGCCGCCATCCTCCAGATTGACGGAGTTGACGACACTCTTCCCCGGGCACTCCGTCAGCGCCAGCCGAACCGCCTCCACACTGGTCGTGTCGATCATGACCGGCGCACGCACCCGTCGCAGGACCTCCGGATAGAAAGCCGCGCAATCCTCCAGTTCGTCGCGGTCGGGATTCTGGAGGTTCACATCGATGATCTGTGCGCCCCCGTCCACCTGTCGCCGGGCGATCTCGGCGGCCTCGGCATATCGCTTCTCGCCGATCAACCGATTGAAACGCCTGCTGCCGATCACATTCGTGCGCTCCCCGACAAGAATGGGTCGTGCGTCCTCTTCGAACTCCAGGACATCAATCCCGCTGAGTCGTGTCTCCCGGTGCGTCGGAATCGGGCGCGGCGCATATCGCCGGGCGACGGCGGAAACCCGGCGGATGTGGTCCGGGGTCGTGCCGCAGCATCCGCCCACCGCATTCAGCCAGCCTTCCTCCATGAAATGCTCCAGCGCCGCCGCAAGGTCGGCGGGAGACTCCCGGTAGAGTCCGTCCATGTCGGGCAGACCCGCGTTCGGCATGCACGAGACCGGGGCCGTCGCCAGAGCGGACAGACTCCGCAGCGAGTCGGCCATGTCGCGGGGGCCGGTCGCGCAGTTCAGCCCGACCGAGAGAAGCGGCACATGAGAGACGCTCGTCCAGAAGGCCTCGGCGGTCTGCCCGGCCAGCATGGTCCCGTTCGGCTCGATCGTGCAGGAGACGGACACCGGAACGCGGATACCTTCCGCATCCATCGCCTGGCGGATGCCGAGGAGCGCGGCCTTGGCGTTCCGGGTGTCTTGCTGCGTCTCCAGCAGAAGAAGGTCCACGCCACCCCGGAGGAGCCCCGCCACCTGTTCGCGGTAGGCGTCCCGAAGTTCCCCGAAGGTCACGCCGCCCGTGACGCTGATGGCCCGCGTGGTCGGACCCAGCGAACCGGCCACAAAGCGCGGCTTCTCCGGCGAGGAGAGCCCGTCCGCCGCCTCCCGGGCGATCTGCGCCGCGGCGAACGCCAACTCCGCCGCTTCGTCACCCAGCCCGTACTCCGCCAGCACGATTCGCGTCCCGCCGAAGGTGTTCGTCTGGACGACATCGGCCCCTGCCGACAGGAACGACCCATGGAGTCCCCGGATGACATCCGGACGCGTCCGGTTGAGCACCTCATGACATCCATCGAGAGCCGCACCCCCGTAATCGGCCGCGGTGAGTTCGCAAGCCTGAATCCCCGTGCCCATGGCCCCGTCAAACACGAGAATCCTCTGCGCGAAGGCATCCCGAAGCTCCGCCTCCGAACGCGGAGAGGGAGACGCGGGGTTCATGGCGGAATCGGTCATGCGGAGCCTCCTGTCGAAGAACCCGGCAAGGCTAAGCCTGCATCTCCCGCCGGGCAAGGGAGCACTGTTCCCTCCCGGGAAACTCGCCTATACTCCCCGGGTTGGAGGCCATCCTCCCGAACCGGAGCGTACTCATGGATCTGTGGACTTTTCTGGCGCTGATCGCCGCGTGGATTCTCTTTCAGACCGTGATCCTCCCCCGACTCGGGGTGCCCACCTGAATGGCGCCCGGATGCGGGACCGAGGCTCGGTCCCCCGAGACCACCGATGAGGACCACCGTGATCCTCCGCCCGGCCAGGACTGACCCCCTCCCGCCACCCGATTCCGGTCTCCGGCATTGCCGGAATCTCCTCTGCCGGGCACAATGCCCCGGTCCGAGACGCGATCCCTGTGGCGCGAGGTGCTGATGACCCGTCCAACCCGAGCCGTCCTTCGGGCGAGGCTCCTGACCGCGGTCCTGGTGATCGCGGCCACCGGGCTTCCCGCACGGGCGAAGCCACTCACGACGCTGGCAACTCCGGGACACCACGACCTGAACATCCGGGGAAGCCTCTTCCAGTCGGGCATTCCGGCCACGCCGGGCTCCATTTCCCCCGATGGATACCACCTGGCCCATCTGTTTCGCATCCCCGGCGGCCTGCTCAAGAGAAAGCCCCGTCGCTGTGCCTTCCTCCTGGATCTCTCCACCGGCGAAAACCGCGAGATCCAGACTCCGCAGGGAAATGCCACGCGAATCTCGGGCTGGGATACCACCGGTCGCTACCTGCTTGTGGAATCGACGGAGCCCGATCTCATGAGTTCCCTGACGGGCGGGGTGACGACCTTCCACTGGATCTACGATGTCGTCACCTCCGACTTCATCCCCCGCAAGCCCTTCACCGGAATCCGGGACGGAAACCGGTTCCAATGGAAGAAGCGCGGGACCTACCACGGAGTGTGGAGGCCCGGGCACCCGTCTCGCGTGTGGGCACTCTATGAGCGCGGACTCCCCACCGTGTACCGGGCGTGGGAAGAGCAGCTGAAGGCAGAAGATCAGCGCAGAGCCTTCCTTGCAACGCAGTTGGCCGTCGGGCGCAACGCGGAAGACCCCACGCGGCTTGCGGATGTTCTGAAGCGTCTGGACAACCGATGGACCCGGCGCGGGCACAAAGACCCGATCGTGTCGGAACTCTTCGGAGAGCGACCCACTCTCTTTGCGCGGGCCGGGTCCGACTGGGTGCCGGTCTTCGAAGAAGTGGAGTTCGTCTCGGTTCTGGATCGGGGACTCGCGCTGGTCACGCTGGAAGGCGGGCAGCAGGCGCTGCTTCATGTCGACCGCGGGGAGATCCTCCCGCTGCCGACACCACCGGACCGATTCGCGGAGCAACTCCGCACGAGATGGGACCGGGGGAGCGGTTTCTTCGACGAGAACGACCCCCTCCCCCGCGACATGCAATACCGTCGCGACTGCGAACCGTTGATGGGCCTTTGCCGGTACTTCCGGTTTGTCACGCCGGATGTGTCGCGACTCCTGGTGCTCTATTCATTCGGACCGCAGGAGAAGATGCTTCGCATCCTGGATCTTCCGGAGTCCTGGCGAAAGACCGCGTCGGCGAAGGCGGGATGAAACGCGCCGCGCGCCATGCGATCCGCGCCGGGTCCATCGTGCTGACCGGGGCAATCCTGGGGAGCGCATCCCATGCCACGCCCCCGGAGCCGGAACCGGCTCTCCCGACCGTCGATGACGCTGCGGTCGCGCTGCGGGACGCCGCAGTCGACACCTTCGGCGGGGCTGACGCGCTGGCCGCATTCGCCGGAATGCGCGCCCACGGCGAAGCGCTGCTTCTGCTGGACGGAACCCGGGCGGCGCTTCGCCTGCGCTTCTCACCCGATGGAGGAATGTGGCTGGAGCGCCGCACGCCCGAGAGAAAGCATGTCTCGATCCTGTCGGGTCCGGTCGCGTGGGGCGGCGTCGGCCGGAATCAGGAGGCGCTCGACGCACGGGAGACGCGGCGGCTTCGCCTGCTCTACCACCATCTTGCAGCGGCTTGGGATCTGGCCGGGGCAGAGCCGACAGCACTTCACCGGGACGGCACTTCGCCCGAGGGGTGGGAGGTCCTGACGCTGGATCTGCCGGGCGGATTGCACATGCGTTACTTCATCGACCCCGGCCCCGGGCGACTCCGGCGAATGGAGGGAACTGCGCCGGGCGTGGACACCGTGACGCGCTCGTTCGGGGACTTTCGGGAAGTCGGAAGTCTGGTGCTCCCGTGTCGGATCACGGAGTTCCACGGAGAACGCGCAGTCCGGGAGATGCGCTTTACGCGAACGGCCGAAGTGGAGAGCTTCCCGCCGGGTGCCTTCCTGCCGAAGGGCACGGACGCGTCGGGGAGTTAGTCGGCTCTATTCCGGCGCGGCAGGATCGGACTCCATCCCGAAGCCGAACTTCGCCAGGCGGGAAGAGGCGCGCGGACGCCCATCCACCACTTCCCGAACGCGCCACGCGCAGGGTTCATCAAGAGTGAGCTCATCGTAGATGAACTCGGGAACCGTTGCTTCGCTGCCCTGCAGAGGCCCTGTGGCCCAGATCCGCTCCATGGTTCCTCGATAGACGATCACCTGCGCAAAGTCCACATCCTCCCCGCCGGGAACCCAGGTGAAGTGTGTCGGTGGCCCCGCCAGGTCTCCTTCGGGAGAAATGAGCTCTGGAATGCCAATCTCTTCCCCGGAAGGGAGCGAAGGCAGCGCCCCGCGGCCGCTCACCACAAGGAGCAGCGCCGCACCCACGAGCACCGCGCCTCCCCACAGTTTTCGGGCGCTCCTTGCGGCCACAGACAGCGCGGGCGCTTCGGATGGAGCCTCAATCATGTTCGTTTCTCCCGGAATCCACCGATGCGGACAGTTTAGCAGTCTCGCGCTGAAGGCGCACGCTCCGGATTCGCTCCGTCATTCGCGCAAAGACCTCCGCCGCAGGGGATGGCGTACGCCGCGCGTCCCGTGCAATCCCCAGCACCCGGGTGAGTCCCCCGCCCCGGACCGGCACGGCAGCGAGCGTTCCCGAGCGAATCTCCGTACGGACCGACCGCGACGGAAGAACGCCCGCGCCCAGCCCCACCTGTACGAGCTTCTTGATCGCTTCCGGACTCGACATTTCCATCGCCACCCGCGGCGTGACTCCCGCCTCCGCGAAGAACCGGTCCACAGCCCGTCGCGTGATCGAGTCCGTCTTGAAGGTAATGAGCGGCTCTTCCGCAAGGCGGGTGGTCGGGACACGACGACGCCCGGCCAGTGCATTCCGCCCGGAGACGACAAACAGCAGGTCTTCGCGGAAGAGCGGAACTGCGCGAATGGAGTCTGACGGCATCCGCGCAATCAGGTCGCCGACCGCCATGGTGATGACCGCCAGTTCAATCGTTCCCGCATCAAGTTGCCGCAGGAGGGACTCGGTTCCCTCCACGCGAACCGAGAGATCCACCTCCGGGTGCGCGGTTCTGAAAGCGCGATAGACCCTCGGCAGCACATAGATGCTCGCGACATCGGTGGTGCCGATCTCGAGACGCCCCCGCACGACCCCCCGACTCCTGTCCAGCCGGCCGGGAAGACCGTCCATGGCCGCAAGTGCCTGCCGTGCCGGTTCCAGGAAGTCCCGACCTTCCGGAGTGAGCGCGACACGCCTCCCCGCCCGATCGAAGAGACGCGCTCCCAGCTCCGCCTCCAGAAGGGCCACGCCGTGCGAAACCGCGGGCTGACTCACCCCGACGCGCTGCGCCGCCCGGCCGAAGGAACCCTCTTCGGCGACGGCTACGAAGTATCGAACCGGTCTCACTTCCATGAAACGCATGATAAACGCGCCTTATCACTTCGACAAACAGAATCGAATGGACGAATCCACCACCCCGCCGGACGATGCCCGCACCAAGTCTGAGCAGTCGCCCGGAAAAACTGTTCCCTGAAGCAAGGAGAGCCGCATGACCATCGACATCCGCCCCGCCGAGGGGAAACTGGGAGTCCTTCTCCCCGGCATGGGCGCCGTCGCCACGACCTTCGTCACGGGTGTGGAAGCCGTGCGGAAGGATCTCGGCAAGCCCTTCGGATCCCTCACGCAAATGGGCACCATCCGTCTCGGCAAGAGAACGGACGACCGCTCTCCCTTGATCCGCGACTTCGTTCCGATGGCGGAACTCACGGACCTTGTCTTCGGCGGTTGGGACATCTTTGAAGACTCGGCCTATGAATCCGCTCTGAACGCCGGCGTTCTCGACAAGGATCTGGTTCGCGAACTCAAGCCCGAACTGGAAGAGCTCCAGCCCATGCCGGCCGTCTTTGACCAGCGATATGTGAAGAAGCTGGACGGCTCGCACATCAAGACCGACGGCACATGGTGGGACAAAGCGCACGCGCTCATGGACGACATTGTCTCCTTCCGCGAAAGAACCGGCGCCGCCCGGACGGTCATGGTGTGGTGCGGTTCCACGGAGATCTTTCTGAAGCCGAAGCCGGTCCACGAGACGATCGAGTCGTTCGAGGCGGGCATGAAGGCAAACGATCCCGACATCGCACCGAGCATGCTCTACGCTTACGCGGCCCTCATGACGGGAACGCCCTACGCAAACGGCGCCCCGAACCTGTCCGCGGATGTGCCCGCGCTGGTGGAATTGTCGAAGCGCGAGGGCGTGCCCATTTGCGGGAAGGACTTCAAGACCGGGCAGACGCTGATGAAGACGATCCTCGCCCCCGGGTTCAAGGCGCGCCTTCTCGGGGTGAACGGCTGGTTCTCGACGAACATCCTCGGCAACCGCGACGGCGAAGTTCTGGACGACCCCGAGTCCTTCAAGACAAAGGAAGAGTCGAAGCTCGGCGCTCTCGACTACATCTTCCAGCCGGATCTCTATCCCGACCTCTACGGCGACCTCTATCACAAGGTCCGCATCAACTACTACCCCCCCCGCGGTGACAACAAGGAGGGGTGGGACAACATCGACATTTTCGGCTGGATGGGAATGCCCATGCAGATCAAAGTGGACTTCCTCTGCCGGGACTCCATCCTTGCAGCGCCGATTGTTCTGGACCTTGTTCTGTTCCTGGATCTTGCGCACCGCGCGGGAATGAAAGGCATTCAGGAGTGGCTGTCGTTCTACTTCAAAGCTCCCCAGACCGCGCCCGGGCTGTATCCGGAGCACGACCTGTTCATCCAGCTCATGAAGCTGAAGAACACGCTGAGGCACCTCAAGGGCGAGGAACTCATCACGCACCTCGGGCTGGAGTACTACGACTGATCGCGGAAGGAGTGGTGTGGTGAAGATCGCACTGGTCGGAACACATGGCGTCGGGAAGACGACGCTCTGCTTCGACATCGCGGCCCGGTTGAAAAGGCTGGATCTGGGAGTGGACCTCGTCAAGGAAGTGGCGAGAGACTGTCCACTCCCGATCAACCGGGACACGACCCTCGATGCGCAGACTTGGATTCTCCACACGCAGTGCGCACGGGAGATCGCGGCGGCGCGATCGGGAGATGTGGTGGTCTGCGATCGGTCCGTCCTCGACAACTACGCGTATCTGGTCCACTCGATGGGGCGCCGAAAGGAACTGGACCCGTGGATTCGGGCGTGGTGCGCAGGCTACGACGGGATGTATCTGGTCCCCCTGTGGCAGAGGCCCACCTTCGACGGCACCCGCGACACGGACCCGGACTTCCAGCGCTCCATCCACGAGACGCTGGTTTCGCTCGTGGAGGACTTCGGGCTGAATGTGGTGCGCCTTCAGCCCGACCGGCCCGACTGCTGGGTGGGCCAGATCTTGAAAGACCTGTCCATTCCCTCAGACGCACCCCAGACGCGGCTCTTCAGCGAAGAGTAGCCTCTAGACGCCTGCCTGCGTCCGCACGGCAGCCAGTCCGAGCTGTCCGAGCAGCGCGTCCAGGTCCGCACCGGAAGCGGGAACGCACGGGAGAATCCCGCCCGCCCGCGACGCGACCCACTCGCTGCACTCCGCGCCGGGCTTCGGAGCGCCGGTCTCGCCGAGAATGTCCAGCCAGTCGGCGCGACGGGCCTCTCCGTAGGTATCGAGGAGCTCGGAGGGTGCGTCATCGCGAATGATCCCCGCCAGCCTCTCCGCGAGATCGCACGCTTCGTCCAGCCCCACATTCATGCTCTGCGCACCGACCGGCCCGGTCAGGTGGGCCGCATCCCCGGCGAGGCGGATCCGCCCGCGCCCGTAGCTTTCGGCAACCCTTCGATCGAACATCACAAACGAGGACCAGTACAGTTTCTCCGGCAACGGAAAACCGGGGGCACGAGTCTTGAGAAGCCGGTGCAACTCTTCCAGAGACGGCACTCGATCCTCTCCCACCGAGTCGACATGGAAGTTCCACCGACAGCGGCCGTCCTTCATCGGCCAGAAGACATCCGTGCCGTGGTCGTGCAGATAGACGCGGGCCGCGTCGCCGGGATCTTCCGTCATTTCAAACTCAAAGACCGCGAATGACTCCAGACCGCCCCGGTCCGCGAAGTCGATGTCCAGCGCACGCCGCGCCAGCGAGTGGTACCCGTCCGCTCCGGCGACATACGACGCCCTCACGCGGACCGTCCCGGTCACCTCCCATTCCATCCGAGCCACGGGGTAGCCGGTGCTCACCTTGTCGAGTTTCGCCACATCCACCAGCACCCGGGTGCCATCGTCGGCGAGTGTCTGCACGCGATGGTTCCAGTGCACGGGGATGTGCTTCTCCCGAAGACGGTTCTCCAGACTGTCCTCGATGGCGCTCTGAGCCAGCGCCAGTACGAAGGGGTAGTCCCCGCCGAGACGCGAGAAGTCAATCTCCGCCTTCTTCCCGTCCGCATCGTGGAACTCCATGCGGAGGACCTTTCGCCCCTCTTCCAGAAGCTCGGGAAGAACCCCCACCTCGTCGAGGAGTGCCAGCGAGTGCCCGTGCAGAGCCAGTCCGTAGCTGTGGGCGGCGGTCCGCCAGTCCTTGTCGTAGATCTCTACTCGAACGCCGCGCTTCTCCAATTGCAGGGCCGTCAAGAGCCCGACCGGGCCGGCCCCCACGACAAGAACATCGGTGTCTCGCTTCCCGAACATGGCAGAGCCTCCCGTGGGATGATGGGGGCCGGGGTAGCCCCGGCCGGGACGGACTATTCAAGATACATGGGTCAGGAATATCCGGCCAGTAGGAGGAGAGGGAGGCGGAGGGATCCTCCCCGTCAGTCCGCCACCACCAGTTTGCGGGACATCACGCCGTCCGGGGCCGCAAGGCGCACCCAGTACACGCCGGGCGCAACTCGGGCGCCGGAGTCGTCCCGCCGGTCCCAGTACGCCTTCCGCGCGCCGGGCTGCGCCACGCCCGCGACCAGCGACCGCACGCGCCTCCCCGCGACATCCACGATCTCCAGCGCGGTCTCCCCCCTCGCCGAAAGCTGGTATCGGATCTCCGTCAGCCCGGAGAAGGGGTTCGGCCGGGGTGCCAGCAGTGTGAGCGCGGGCGTCGTCTCCGGCCCGAAGTCGACCGAGGTCGGCGCAAGGCTCTGCTCGTCCAGAATCCAGTCGTTCGGGTCGACGACGAACCCGGTGGGCGCGTCCGGTACCACAAACGACACCGTTTCTTCCGCGCCGGAGATCCGCTCCGAGAAGTCGAAGTCCCCGGACGCCGTCTCCACGCGGAAGTCCACCGGCATATCGAACAGCGTACCGGTCGTCTGC
>JASLLL010000033.1 GCA_030747075.1 Gemmatimonadota bacterium | reverse complement strand
CGCCCCGTCGCGGATCGTTTCCGGTCCCCCGCCGCTGGACTGGCGGCGCGGCACAACGCCGCCGCAGAGCGCGGCGAGGAACCCGGGCTAGAGGATCGATTCCGTTCCAGCGACGCAGGTCAGGCGCCGCCGGACAAAGCCGCAGCAGAGCGCGGCGAGGAACCCGGGCTGAGAATTAACCGTCGGCGTCGTCCAGATCCCACTGCTTGATGACCTGAAGAAGACCGGCCTCGTCCGGATCCGGCAATATCAGAAGGCGCGTCTTCTGGTTCACCCGCCAACCATTCGACGCGTCCTTGAGGATCTCCATGTTCACATTACAGGTAACCTCCACCGCGCCCGGGTAATCGTTCACTTCGCGCTGGGACAGAATGTCCAGATCGAGGCTGATGTCCTCTACCGGAGGCTCGTCTCCGGAATAGTTCGGATCGAACATATGGTTGACCATGCCGAGTTCCATCGACCGGCCCCAGGAGTCGCCCTCCACCCATTCAAGGTCAGGGTCACCGCTGAGCGGGAAGAACTCGAAGCTGTCGTGCAGCAGTTGTTCGTAGTGTGTATAGAGGCGCTGGTTCCAGACTTCCTGAAGATACACCACCACATTGGAAATGCTGTCTCGCTCAGGAATCCGCGTGTCGCCGCCGCCGCCACCACCGTCATCCGAATCCGGACTCAAGGGACAACCCGGCAGGAACAACAGCAGAGCACACAGTCCGGAGAGAACTGCGAGGTTCCGGAGGCGATGAGTCATGGACACCACGGGCTTTCCCCTTCCAGAGATGGCGGGTTCAGGTCGACTGCGGGGCTAGGAACTTCATCGGCCCAATGGGGGGCCAACCGTAGCAACTTGCGCGCAACTCTCCCGAAAAAGGTCCTCTCAAGGGGCGTCCCCCGGCAGAGGGGACATCGGAACGCGGCCATTCTAGGGAAACCGCACCCGCGTGTCAATCCGGCGGAGAAATCTGTGCCACAGAGCAGTTGGAATCAGCCAGAATCCGCAAGCCTTCGCCATTCGCGGACTGTCCGGAGGAGCAGATCGGCCCCGGCGCTCCTCCCTACAGGCGGTTTCTCCCGCGCAGGAGCCCCCATGATTCGTGGCTCGGTGAGCTGGCGATGTCCGTCCACTCGTAAATGAACCACTCGCCGGAGACCTGCCGCACGCGGATCCAGGCCTCGCCCGCGTAGGTCTTCGTCTCTCCGGGCAGGTAAAGGACGAGCGAGTAGTCCTCCTTGCGAAGGCGATCGTCGGCATCCCCTTCTTCCGCAAGCAGCGTGAAGGCCACATCCACCGAGTCGACTCCGCCACGGATGCTCTCGGCGGTTTCCGTCTCCACATCCCGATCCCAGTCCGCCCAGGTGTTTTCTCCGGGACGCTCCACCTCCACCGCAAAGGAGTCGGTCTCGTCCGGATGGAAGGCGAAGTCCTCTGTCAGCGCGCGACGATAGTCGTTGAAGATCCCCTGCTCAAAGGCGGTCTCCAGGTTGAGGAGAATCAACTCCGGCGAAGTCGGCGGCTCCCAGACGGAGGCCTCGTCCCCGCCTTCCATCGGCGGGCGAGTCTGGAAGAGATCGCACCCCGCTCCCGCAAGCATTGCGAGCAGCGCAACCGTCAGCGCACCTCGAAATGGCGAATCCCCGTTTCCCACGGTGTCCTCACTCTCCCGGCTTGTAGTCCACCGACGCGGTGATGTTGAAGAAATCGCGCTCCACATTGGAGATCGTCAACCCGCTCTTGTGCGTGCGGGTCGCTTTGAGATCCAGCGAGACATGCTTCGTGATTCTCTTTCTCATGTCGAGCCCGAGCGAAAGTTCCTGCGTGCGCCTCCGCGTGGACAGAGTCCTTTTCCCCGGCCCCAGACTGTAGCGGTCGTCTCCGTCGCGAGCATACCGGAAGTTCAGTCGGACTCCTTTGACGGGTGTGTAGCGCACCTGCGTCAGCGTCCTGAATCGATGGATCTCCCGGGAGCGTGAGAAGAGTCGGCGGTTGTCCAGTCCGGTCCGGGAGTAGCTCCCCTCGTCCTGGAAATCCGCCGTCACCGTGAACTCCGACGACACACGCGGCGTAAAGGAGTGCTGTACCTTCTGGCGCGTCGAGAATGTCCGGTTCAGGAAGTTGTCCTCTTCCCGAAAGCCGTAGACCGCGTACCGCGCGTCAGCGGTGAACTCACCACGAATCGTCGTGCCTCCCAGCTTCCATGTGTACGACGGCGTGATCCGGTAGACATGGTCCGTCTTGTTGTCCGGGGACTTGGACGGGTGAATGTTGATCGACTCCGCCTGGCGAACCTCTATACGCAGGTCCGTATTGAGCGACGAGAAGGGGCGGTACCGCACCGTGAATGTCCCGCGCGTCGTCTTGAGATCCCGGTCCCCCCGGTTCCCGTCGAAGTCATCGTAGGCGTAGCGGTCCAGCGTCATGAAGAACACACCGACGAAATCCACATTCGCCGTGATCGCCTGGTTGTAATCAACAGAAGCCTGTTGCCTGTCGATCGACCCCGCCTGCGTGTTGTTGTAATCACGATCCTCCCGGGATCGATCCAGGCCGAAGCGCAGTCGGCCTCCCTCCCATCCCGCGTAGTCCATATCCACATTGGCGGACCGGCGACCGATGTCCGAATACCGCCCCGTCTGCAGCGAGTAGGTCTGTTCGTTCCGGGTCATCTCCACTTTGGACTTGACCGTCAGTCCCTCGAACACTTCCGCGTCCAGACCTCCCCGGACCGCCGACCGATTCTGTCGGCGCGTCTCCTGCAACCCGGCGAGAGAGTCCACGGCACTCAGGTACTGAAGCTCCCGGGTTGAGTTGTCGCTGATGATGCGCAACGCCCAGCCGGGCCGGAGGGTGTAGTTCAACGCCAGATTCATGGTGTGCCCGCTGTTGGCGTCGTCGGTGGTCTCCGGTTCCGTCTCACCGATACGCGTCTGCTCGGAACGCGCGCGCTCAATGTCTCCGGTGTAGTTGGCGGCCAGTTGCCCGCCTTCGAATGTCCGCGTGACCTTTGCTCCCCAACTGGGAGACACTCCGCTGTTCGATCCGGATGTCCCCCGGGAGACATAATCCCGCACGCTCGCAGACAAACCCGCCGAAGTTTCCACGCTGCCGAGAACCGGCACCTCCCTCGACAAGCGACCGCGGCCGTTGACGCTGGTGTTGCTTCCTTCGGATTCCAGTTCCGCGTTTCTCTCCTGCCGGTTGTCGGAACGCTGAACGCTGAGCGACGAGGTCAGATCATCCGAGAAGACAAAACTGAATGTGGACGAGATGGACCGATCATCGCGAAGTTTCCCGGTGGACTCGTTGAAGCTGTTCTGGCTCTTCAGGCGAGTGCTGACCGTGGCATGATCGGAGAGCGGGTAGTTGACATCGAACTCGTGCTCCAGCGTGAAGTCGTCCTTTCGCTCCCGGTACCGGGACGAGTACTTGGGGATGAACCGTGTCTCCAGCTGGATCCGCTCCGCAAGGATCGAGTCCGCGACCGCGGTGACCGAATCCCGGAGCGCGCGGATGGTGTCCGGGATCGTCAGCTCAAATCCGAAGGCGTCCACGAGCGGATCCGGACGCTCATCCTTTAGTTCATCGTTCAGGAGCCGCGCCAGTTCCGCTTCGGTGTCGAACTCCCACCAGAATCCGTCGATTCCTTCGCCGGGCTGCAACTCCTCGAACACGGAGACGGCACCGCTCTCGCTGACCATTTTCCTCGATGCGGTCGCGGCGGAGTCCGGCGTTGCGGAAGCCGCGCTCGTCGTGTCCGACGCGGACGAACCCTCCGCGGAGTCCGCGTGGGCCGGTGCGGCCGGGCACGCCGGAAGCGCACACACCACCGCCAACAGAACCCACCCGGCGCGAGTCACGCGCGTTCCTCCTTCGGCCCGGAATCCACGAGTTCCGGCCAATCCTCCGGTTCCAGCTCTTCGGGGCGCGCCTCTTCGGAGCGACCCAGCCCTCGGAGCCGCCGCACCAGCTCGCCTTCGGCGGCGACCGTGTCCTTCAGCGTCTTGCGGATCATCTTCCTCCGCTGACGATAAGCGCGATTGACGGCATCGGCCACCGCCGGGGACAGGCGACTGCCCGCGATCCGCTCCAGCGACAGAACGGTTGAGACCACCCCCGGCGCCGGGAAGAACGCGCCTGTTCCGACATCGAACTGCTTCTTCACGCGATACAGCAATCGCAGGAGCACCGCGGGCGCGCCGATCTCCCGCCCTCCGGATCCGGCGACCAGTCGTCGCGCGACCTCTCTCTGTACCATCAGAACGGCGGAATGGAAACGATCCGGACTGGTGAGAATCATCGACAGAATCGGGCCGGTGATGGAGTAGGGCAGATTGGCCACCAGCCGAACCGGATCGTTCGGGAGTCTGGCCGGGTCCACGCGAAGCACATCCGCCACGATGATCTCCAGGCCTTCGTGTCCGCCGAGTCGATCCGTGAGGCAGGCCGCAATCCCCCGGTCCAGCTCCACCGCCGTGACAACCGCTCCCGCATCCAGAAGCGGCCCGGTGAGCGCTCCAAGCCCCGGCCCGATCTCCAGCACGCGGTCCCCGGGTGAGATCCCCGCCGCGTCCACGATTCGCTGCGCCACGGCGCGGTCGTGGAGAAAGTTTTGCCCCCATCGCTTCCGGGGGACAAGGCCGTGACGCTCCAGAATCGCCGCCGGGCCCTCTTCGTCACGCGTCATGGGCCGCATCCGCTGGAAACCCGAAGAGCCGCGCCGCTGCCGCGTCCGTCAGGCGGCAGACCTCAGCCCGGGGAATCGCCAGCTTCTCCGCCAGCGTGTCCGCCACGAACGGCACGAACGAGGGTTCGTTCCGCTTCCCCCGGTGCGGCACCGGCGTCATGTACGGCGAATCCGTCTCCAGCAGAAGACGCTCCGCCGGGACACGACGCAGCACGCGATCCGCCTTGCCCTTGCCGTAGGTCAGCGATCCCGTGAACGAAATGTGGAACCCGAGAGCCACCGCACGCTCCGCGAGAGCGGGGCTCCCCGAGAAGCAGTGGAGCACGCCGCGAAGCCCGGCCAGGTCCGGGCTCTCCAGCGCCTCCAGAACCTCGTCGTGCGCGTCCCGATCATGGATCACCACGGGCAGATCCAGCTCCTTTGCCAGAAGCAGTTGCTCGCGAAAGGCGGTGCGCTGCGCTGCGCGCGGAGACCAGTCGCGAAAGAAGTCCAGCCCGATCTCCCCCACCGCCACCACTTTCTCTTCACGCGCCAGTTCGCTCAGTTCCCTCCGCGCGGCGTCCCCCCACTGCAGCGACTCGTGCGGGTGAATGCCGACCGCCGCGCGAACCTCCGCGTGTTCCCGGGCGATAGACACCGCGCGGCGCGACTCTTCCAGCCCGATCCCCGGCACCAGCATGCCATGGACGCCCGCGTCCCGCGCACGCGCAAGCACCGCCTCCAGATCTTCCGCGAAGTCGGGCAAGTTCAGGTGGCAGTGCGAGTCGATCATGGGGAAGCCGGCGGCGCGGGGGATTCGTCCTTCTTGATGCGCGGGAAGACCGGGTCGCCCGGGTTCACGCTCCATCCGGATCCCGCACGCCAGTCTGTGTCCACAAGGCCGGGCGCGGCGTCGCCGGCAAGCCCCAGGCGCTCCCGGATCAATCCCGTCCGCTCCGGCATCGCCGGACTCGCCAGTACAGACACCACCCGCACCGCCTCCAGAAGGTCCGACAGCACCGCGTTCAGTTCATCGCCGCGCGCGGGGTCTTTCGCGATTTCCCACGGCCGAAGTTCCTGCACCGTCCGGTTCGACTCCCGCACCAGTTCCCATGCCGCGCTCAGCGCTCCCGAAAGGTCGAACGACTCGTAGCACGCCAGTGCCTTCGCCGTCGCCCCGGTTGCGACTTCAGCCAGCGAAGTCCCTCCGCCGGCGCCCCGGGGGATCTTCCCGTTGAGGAACTTCGCCGTCATGTCCACCGTGCGCTTCACGAGGTTGCCGAGATCGTTGGCAAGGTCCGCATTGTACCGAGAAACAAAACGCTCCCAGTCGAAGTCCCCGTCCTTTCCGAAAGTAATCTCCCGCAGAAGGAAGTAGCGCAGCGGATCCGCACCGGTGATGTCCACGACATCCAGCGGGTTCACGATGTTCCCGAGCGACTTCGACATCTTCTCGCCGGAGTGGGTGATGAAGCCGTGCGCATAGACCGTGCGCGGGAGCGGCACCTCTGCGGCCATCAGCATGGCGGGCCAGATGATGCAGTGAAACCGCGTGATGTCCTTTCCGATCAGGTGGACATCCGCGGGCCACCACTTTTCGCAGCGCTCCTCATCCGATCCGAACCCGACGGCCGACAGGTAGTTCGTCAGTGCATCGAACCAGACATAGACCGTGTGTCCGGGGTCGTCCGGGAAGGGAATGCCCCACGACTCTCCTGCGCGCGAGATCGAGATGTCGTCCAGCCCCGCCTCCAGAAATGAGACCACCTCGTTGCGGCGCGTCGCGGGAAGAATGAACTCCGGATGCTCCCGAATGTGCTCCAGCAGCCGGTCCCGGAAGTGCGAGAGCCGGAAGAAGTAGTTTTCCTCCTCCACCCAGCGAGCTTTCTTCCGGTGGGTCGGGCAGACGCCATCCTCCAGATCCTTCCCGGTGAAGAACGCCTCGCACCCTTCGCAGTACCAGCCCTTGTACCGGGAGGTCGTGATGTGATCGCGATCACGAACGCGGCGGATGATCTCCTCGACAGCGGACCGGTGCCGGGGTTCGGTCGTCCGGATAAAATCGTCGAAGGAGATGTTCAGGCGTTTCCATGCGGCGCGGAACTCGTCTCCCATGCGATCGCAATACGCAAGCGGGGCCAAGCCCTCTTCCTCCGCCCGACGCGCGACATTGATGGAGTGCTCGTCGTTGCCCATGACGAAGAGAACCTCATCGCCCGCAAGTCGGCGTGCACGAACGAGGCAGTCGGCGGCGATCTTCTCGTAGGCCGTGCCCAGATGCGGTTTTGAGTTCACATAGTCAATGGCGGTCGTGAGGTAGAACTTGCGCTTCACGCGGACTCTCCCGGGCTGTGGGGTTCGGGAGTGTCCAACGGGAGGGACCGCCCGGTCAAGCAACGCTACCGGAGGCGCGCCGGGCCGAGCCACGGCAACGGGTCCACGGGTTCGGCGTCCTTGCGGATCTCAAAGTGCAGCGCGTCTCCCGTCAGCGATCCCGTATCCCCCACGGTCGCGACGCGCTCCCCGGCAAAGACCCCATCTCCCGCCGCCACAAACACACGCTCCGTGTGGGCGTACAGCGTGTAGTAACCGTTCCCGTGATTCAGGATGATGCACTGGCCGTACCCGGGGAGCCAGTCCACATAGTCCACGCGACCCCGGTGAACCGCGATGACCTCCGTTCCCGCAGGCGCCTGGATGTCCAGTCCGCCGCTGAAGGTCGAGGTGCCGAACCGGGGGTCCCGCTTCACGCCGAACCTCCTCGACAGACGCCCTTCCACCGGCCACGGAAGCCCGCCCTTCGCCCCGGCGAACCCGGTTCCGCCCGCCGGGAGTTCTCCTGCACGACGCGCGCGACGCGCCTGTTCCTCCAGCTCCGCCAGAAGTTCCTGCACGCTGGCGCGCGCCGACTCCAGTTCCCGGGCAATGCGCTCGTGGCCTTCCCGCTCTCCACGGACCGATTCGAGCAGCTTCCGGCGGTCACCCTGACTGCGACGCAGCCCGGCCTGCTCCTGTTCGGCATCCCGGCGGACCGCCTCCGACTCCGCGTGCCGCGATTCCAGTTCGGTGCTCGCGTCGGCCACCGCCTCCACGGCGACGCGCACATCCCGCTCCAGTCGGCGATCCTGCGCCGCCACCAGAAGCAGCCAGTCGAAGCGCCGCACGAGGTCCACGGCGGAAGTCGCGCTCAAGAGCACCTGAAGCCCGGCTCGCTCTCCGTACATGTAGATGTTCCGGAGCCTGCGCCGAAGAATCTCGCGCCTCTCGTCCAGCCGCGCCTCTTCCTGCACCAGCAGTTCCCCGGCCCGCGCCGCCTCCTTCGCCAGACTCTCCTCGCGGGCACGCATTCTGGATACGGCCGCCTCTCCTCGTGTAAGATCCGAGTCGATCCGGTTCAGTTCCGTAAGAACCCGCGTCTCCTTGTCCGAAAGAGCACGCGTTCGATCCCGCGTGCGGTCGAGGTCGGATTCAATCCGCTGAAGCTCCGTCTCCTCGCGCTGAATCTCCTCGCGCACCTGCGTTTCATCCGCGGCACCCCGGGAAACGGGAGGGAGCGCCACAAGCATCGCCGTCAGGAAGACGACCGCCGGACCGGGAAGCCGGGCGGTTACCATCGCCGCAGAAGCCCCTGAAGCGAGATCACCCCGCCAAGGCCGCCCAGGAACGCGCCGAACAGCAGGAACCCCACGATCGCTTCCGTGGGCGGAAACACCACGCCGCCCGCGCGGCCATCGAGGAAGGCGGCGAGCCCCAGAAGGAGCGCCATGGCCAGAGCCGCCGCGACCGCCCCCTGAACCACGCCCTCCACCACAAACGGCCGACGAATGACACCTGCCGTCGCGCCGACGAGCTTCATGATCTCGATCATTTCGCGCCGAGCGATCAGCGTCAGGCGAATCGTGTTCGCCACCACAACCAGCGAAGACAGCGCCACCACGATTCCGAGAAACAGATCCACCAGCACCAGCGCAACGATGATCCGGTTGAGACGCCCCACCCATTCGCGCCCGTACTTCACTTCCGCGACGCCCGCCAGTCCGCCAATGTCCTCGGCGACGCTTCGCAGGCGAGCCGTGGACTTCCAGTCATCGAACAGTGCGACCTCAAATGTGTCCGGCAGCGGGTTGGACTCCAGCGCGTCGAGCAGGTACTCCCGCTCGCCCAGTTCTCCCCGGAACCGCACGAGCGCCTCTTCGCGGGCGAGAAACACGAGGCCGGAAACCGCGGGGTGCGCACGCAGCGCGGCGTCCACCGCGAGAAGTTCCTCCTGCGGCGCGCCCTCTTCGACGAAGACGACGATCTCCACCTCCCGCTGGGCTGCCAGAATCACGGCGCGCAGGTTGACGGTCAGCAGAAGGAAGATCCCCAGGACGAACAGGGAAAGCGTCATCACCGATACCGAGGACAGCGCGAGGAGCGGAGCGCGCCGCAGGTTCAACAGTCCTTCGCGAATCGTGAACCCCAACGCCCGGCTCATGCGAACGACCTGGGGGAGTGTCCGGGGCCGGGAGTCGCCACCGGGCGGGCGATGGCGGCGACGGCGGAACCGGGGGGCGTATCCGAAACGAGCCGCCCCGAATCAAGCGCAAGAGTCCGTGCGTCGATGGCCGCGACCATGGCTGCGTCGTGAGTCGCCACAAGAACGCTGGTTCCGGCATCGGACACTTTCTGAAGCAGCGCGAAGATCTCCCGCGTCGTGTCGCGATCCACATTGCCGGTGGGCTCATCCGCCAGCACAACCAGCGGATCGTTCACGATCGCTCGCGCAATCCCCACGCGCTGTCGCTCTCCGGCGGAGAGTTCACCAGGCAGCGCGTCGCCCCTTCCGGAGAGTCCGACTGCCGCGAGCGATCGCATGACCCGCCGGTGAATCTGCGCGCGCGGCGAACCGATGACGCGCAGCACCAGCGCAATGTTCTCGAAAGCGGACCGGTCCGGCAGAAGCCGGAAGTCCTGGAAGACCAGCCCTATCTTCCGCCGGAGTCGTGGGACTTCTCGACGCCGGATGGTCCGGGTGGAGAACTCGCCGATACGGGCTTCGCCGACCGTCGGCGGCTCTTCCATCGAAAGAAGGCGGAGAAGTGTGGTCTTGCCCGCACCGCTGGGACCGGTGAGAAACACGAACTCACCCGGCTTCATCGCAAAGCTCACTCCGCGGAGTCCCCACCGCCCTCCGGGAAACTGCTTTCCGGCCTGGGTGATCCTGAGCATTCGCCACCCCTCCCTCCGTGGAGAGGCTATCCCGGAACGGGGAGCGTCGTCCACTCCGCCGCCAGTTCCGACGCGGCAAGAAGACTGTCCGTGCGAGCGGTGCCCCGGCCCGCGATGTCGAAGGCGGTTCCGTGGTCCACGCTTGTCCGCAGAAACGGAAGCCCCAGCGTCACATTCACGGCGCGGCCCCCGGAGAGCAGCTTTACCGGGAGGAGTCCCTGGTCGTGGTACATGGCCAGCACCGCGTCATGCCGGGTCACTCCGCTCCGGAAGTACGAATCTGCCGGGTAGGGCCCCTCTACCCGCCACCCCTTGCGGGCGGCGGCGGCGCGAACCGGTTCCAGCACTTCTGTCTCCTCCGGCCCGAGAAGCCCGTCCTCCCCGGCGTGCGGGTTGACTCCGAGGAGCGCGATCCTCGGTTCCCGCCCGCCGAGAACCGCGTGGACCTTCTCGCGAGTCAGACGAAGAGTCTCCAGCACACCGGAAACAGTCAGCGCGGAGGGAACTTCGGCCAGCGGGATGTGAACCGTCGCGAGGCTCACGCGAAGGTCGCCCGCCACGAACATCATCGCGACCGACGGCGCCCCGCAGAGTTCCGCCAGAAACCCGGTGTGCCCCGCGTGCGGCACTCCCGCGCTCCGGAGGGCTGCCTTGGAAACGGGTGCCGTCACCACGGCATCCACGCGCCCCGCCATGGCATCCCGCGCGGCGGCGGCCACGCAGTCCGCGGCCACACGCCCGGTGAAGGCCGTGGGCTGCCCGAAGGCAAAACCCGTCGGCACGGGCGCTTCACTTGCGGGGGAAAGGGCCGCGACTTGCGAAGACTCCATCCCGCGCGGCAGCGGATCGACCCCGGCCCGTGCGCATTCCGCGTCGAAGAGCCCGGGGTGCGCATACACCAGAACCCGCCCGTGCGCGGCAAGCGAGCCGTCAGCAAGCGAGCGCGCGACAATCTCCGGCCCGATCCCCGCCGGATCTCCCGCCGTGACGGCCAGAAGGGGACGGCGCGGGGGTTTCACGGCGTGTCCGGGGCGGCTCCGGCGGAGGGATCGTCGGTCAGCCGCAGTTCGATGTGGATCTCCTCGCGGACCTCGGCAACATACGCCGCAAGCACTTCCTGAACGCGGCCCTGGCGGAGGTACTCCTCGATCCTCGGATGCATTTCCTCCAGCGTCGCCGGGCGCTCCCCCTGGACCGCATTCAGGCGATAGATCACCAGATCGCCCTCTTCTTCCAGCGGATCCGTGATTCCCCCGGGGGCCAGTTCCTGAAACAGCGTTCGGTATGCGGGCGGAAGCGCGTCCACCGACACGACGCCCAGTTCCCCCCCGGAAGCCGCCGTGTGAGCCTCCGCGGACTCCGTCCGCGCCAGTTCCGCGAAGTCCTCTCCCGCGTGGAGTCTGACGAGGAGCGCCTCCGCACGCGCACGAAGCGAGGCGCGCGACGCGTCTTCGTCCAACAGGAACACGATCTGCCGCAGGCTGAGCATGTCTCCTTCGCGGGCGTCCACGCGGAGAATGTGCGCCCCCCGGGAGGTGACGACCACCCCGGACACGGCGTCCGCTGACAGATCCGCCACGGCAGAGGCGATGGGCGGCGCCAGGTCCGCAAGAAGGAACCTGCCGAGTTCTCCTCCGCGCGAAGCCGCCGGTCCTTCGGAGAAGACCGTGGCCAGGGCAGCGAAGTCCTCGCCGTCTTGCAGGCGCTGAAGCACTCTCTCCGCTCGCAGCACGGCCGTGCTGTCGCCCCCGCCAGGGTCCGTACGAAGTACAATGCGACTGAGGTCCAGACTTGCGGGAATCGGGGGAAGGTCCTCGCGATTCTCGTTCCAGTACGCAACGACCTCGCCTTCCGGGATCTCCACATCCGACCGCACTTCCCGCTCGACCAGCTGCCGAACCAGAAGCTGATCCTCGATCTTGTCACGGTATCGGGCCAGCAGCGTGTCCCGCGTCAGCCCCTCGCTCCGGAGCTGCTCGTCGAAGGCACTCTCCGACGGGAACCGGCTGCGAAGATCCCCGAACGCCCGGTCCACGGCCTCGTCGATTTCCGACCGCGAGACACGAATCCCCTCGCGCCTCGCCTGTACCAGGAGAATCCTCTCGTCGACCATCTGGTTGAGCAGCTGGCTCCGTGCCGCGGCGACGGCCCGGCCATCGGAGAGGTCCAGCGCCCCCTGCACGCTGGCCAGCGCCAGCTCCTCCTCCACCTCGGACAGGAGGATGATCTCGTCGCCGACCACCGCCAGAATCCGGTCGAGAACACTCGTCCCCGCCGAAGCAGCCGCCACGCACAGCAAAAGGAGGAGGGCAGGGAATCCCCCCGCCCTCCGGAAAGACCGCGAAAGCGTGTGCGGGCTAACCGTCATGTTCCTCTCCCGTGACGCTCTTGCCGATCAGCTGGAGAGCGTCGTCGTGAATCTCCACGCCCAGACTCTCCCGGCGAGCACTCAGCCACTCCTCGAAGGCACTCTCACCCCGCGCCTGCGCCATCTGCTGAGTAAGCATCTGTTCGACTTCCTCAAACTCCGCAACGCGCGCGTCTTCGTGCTCCAGCACCCGGACGGCAGCCGTGCCCGTCTCGGTGACGATCGGCGAAGACCACCCGGACCCCGGTTTGCGCGAGAACATGACATCCTCGACCTGTGGCGCGTAGTTTCCGCGTGCCAGCAACCCGGTCTCGGCGTCCTTGTACTTCGTCTTGAAGTCCAGGGTTACCTCGCACGCCACGATCCGTTCGTCCTCTCCCGCACGAATCCGACCCAGCCCGGCCCGAACGGCGTCTTCTTCCGTGTGAATCATCATGAGGACATTCACGCGTTCCGGCACATCGAACACGCTCGGATTGGTGGCCATCGTCGAATCGAAGAAGGCACGCACCTCCCCGGCCGGAAGGTCGATCTCCTGAGTGAACCGAGTGTGGAATGCCTCCAGATTGACTTGTTCGAGAATGCGGTCGTTCTTTCCCGCCACTTCGGGGTGCGTATCCAGCCCTCGCGCCAGGCACTCCACATGCAGAAGTTCCGGGTGCAGCTGGATTCTCTTGATGAACGCAACCAGCGCCCGTGCATTCATGGTCCGGGTGGGTCGGTTCGTCTGCGGAGCCTTCGCAATCCCCGCTGCGTAGTCACCGATCGTCCAGTCCCGTCCCGCGAAGGTCGCGAGAACCTGCGCGGCCTCGTCCCGGGTGGGGCTGGGGACAAACCGATCGGCGGGCGGAATCGTGTCGATGTCCTGCGCCAGATCCCGGGCGAGAACATCCTGCAGAGCACTCAGTCCGGAGTCGTTCCAGGTCAGGCTGTGCTGATCGCAAAGCGAGGCGTAGAAGTCCCTCATCGCCTCGAACTCCTTCATCTGTCGCACTTCGGTACGCAGCGTGTGGCGCAGTTCTTCCAGCGGAAGTTGCTCCGCGGGAACCCTCTCGTGCACCAGCAGGATGTGGTAGCCGTACTCGGTCTCGATCGGGCCGGTCAGCACGCCGACTTCCGCGTCAAATGCGGCCATCTGGTGCGGCGCCGCCTTGCTCGTCCACGAAACCTCTCCCGAGTGCCCGCCCTCCCGCGCGGTGGAGGGGTCCAGCGAGTGTTCCTGCGCGGCGGCCTCGAACGAAGTGGAGCCGGAGCGGATGTTTCCCAGAATCCGGTCCGCCTCTTCCCGGCTCCCGACAAGAATGTGGGACATATCCACATTCTCGGAACGGCGCTCGTAGAGATCGGCCACATCCTTCCCGGTCACCTCCACTGTGCCCTCCACAACTTCCCGGTAGAGAACGCCCGCCATCATGCTGCGGGCATTCTCCTCCAGTGCCGCGGTGACTCTCGGATCCATCGGCGGTCCGCTTTCCTCGGCCGCCTGCAGAATGATCCGGTGGTTCAGCACATCGTTCGCGAAGCTGCGACGACCTTCCATCGTGGCCACCTCAGGGCGGTAGGCCGGCGTAATGCTCTCCAGCGCCGCATGGAAGTCCGCAAGGGTCACCTGAATGTCCCCGGCGGATGCCACAACATCCTTGTCTCTTCCGTTTCCTCCACAGCCGGCCACGAGGGCCATGACCGCCAGCAGTCCAATCACGGTTCTCACGGCGATTCGCAAGGTTCCTGCCCCTTCCTTTGGTGTCATTCCACTACTCCGGAGCGCGGGACGGTATCAGAGTCTCCCAAGACCCGCAAGAGCGCCCGAATGGACTCCCGAACCTCCTCGGGAGTGAGAGCCTCCAGGCGCAGGCGAAGCCCCTCCCGCCCGTCCGCCCGGAAGGACAGATCCCCGGGGACCACACGAAGCAGTTCCTTCATGGTGGCGGGAGACGGGGAGCAGCCGTCCGCGAGCCGCAGCGTTGCGGCTTCTTTTCCGACAAACAGTTCCTCCACGCCTCCCGACTCGGCCAGAAGGCGCATCTCCTTGAGGAGTAGAAGGTGGCGAGCCGGGTCCGGAAGCCGACCGTACCGATCGCGAAGTTCCTCCTCCACACGCGGGAGTTCCCGCCGGTCGGACAGATCCGCCAGTCGCTTGTAGAACAGGATCCGCTGATCCGGGTCGTCGATGTAGTCCGGCGGGAGGAAAGCATCGACCTCCGCGGTCATCTTCACCACGGAGCGCTCTTCGGGCGGTGCCTCTCCGCGAAGCCGCGCGATCTCCTCACGCAGGAGGCGACAGTAGAGGTCGTAGCCGATCGCATGGACATGGCCGGTCTGCTCCGGGCCGAGGAAGTTGCCGACGCCGCGGATCTCCATGTCGCGCGTGGCCAGACGGAATCCCGAACCGAGGTCGGAGAACTCCTCGATGGCGCGAAGTCGCTTGCGGGCCACATCGGAGAGTTCCCCTCCGGGAGGCAGCAGAAGGTACGCGAAGGCCCGATGATTCGAACGCCCCACACGGCCCCGAAGCTGGTACAGCTGCGCCAGCCCCAGCGTATCCGCACGGCTCACAAGAATGGTGTTCACATTCGGCAGATCCAGTCCCGACTCGATGATCATGGTGGAGACCAGCACATCGCTCCGCCGGTCCAGAAACTCCATCATCACTTTTTCGAGTTCCCGCTCCGCCATCTGCCCGTGCGCCACATCAAACCGCAGCTCGGGAAGAAGCTCCCGCAACCGCTCGGCCATGGCGCCGATCGAGCGCACCCGATTGTGTACGAAGAAGACCTGCCCCCCGCGCTTGATCTCCCGGAGAATCGCCTTGCACACCACCTCGTCGGACGACTCCAGCACCTCAGTCTCGATGGGCAGCTTGTTCGGCGGCGGCGTGTTGATGACCGAGATGTCGCGCAGACCGCTGATGGCCATGCTCAATGTTCGCGGGATCGGAGTGGCCGTGAGCGTCAGGACATCCACAAGCCTGCGGAAACGCTTCAGCTTTTCCTTGTGCGCCACACCGAATCGCTGCTCCTCGTCGACGATCACCAGGCCGAGTTTCGGAAACATCACATCCTTCGAAAGAATCCGGTGCGTTCCAATGACGATATCGACCTCGCCACGGCCGATTCGGGCCACGGTCTGCCGAATGTCCTTCGGGGCGACGAAGCGCGACAGCATCTCCACAACCACCGGGTACGCGGCCAGTCGTTCACGAAAGGTGTTGAGGTGCTGCTGCGCGAGAATCGTCGTCGGCACGAGAACCGCCACCTGGCGACCCTCCGTCGCGGCCTTGAATGCGGCGCGAATGGCCACTTCCGTCTTCCCGTAACCGACATCTCCGCATACCAGACGGTCCATCGGCCGGGGGGAGGTCATGTCGCGTTTGACATCGTCGGTGGCGCGGCGCTGATCACGCGTTTCCTCGTAGATGAAGGACGCCTCCATCTCCGTCTGCCACTCTCCGTCCGGCGGGTAGGGGTCACGGCGGCGCTCGGTCCGGGCCGCGTGAATCTCCAGCAGTTCCGCAGCCATCTTCTCCACGGACTTGCGGGCGCGCGCGCGCACCTTCTCCCACTGGCCACTCCCGAGTCGATGCACCGGCGGCGACTCGCCCGACTCCCCGCCGACATACTTCTGCACGAGGTTGAGCTGATCGACCGGAACATAGAGCGTGTCCCCTCCGGAATACCGCAGGAGGAGACACTCGGACTCCACGCCTCCCGCACGCAGGAGATGAATGCCCGCGTAGCGCGCGAGGCCGTGTTCCACATGAACGACAAAGTCCCCCTTGCGAAGCGCGGCATAGTCGTGGATGGGTGCGCCGCCGCCGTGGCGAAAGGCCCGGTACCGGCGTCCCGTCCGTGCGAAGAGTTCGTGGTCGGTCAACACCACGAGGCCGATGTCGGGAATCGAGAAACCGTTTCGAAGCGACGCGACACGCAGATGCACGCGCTCCGCCAGCTCATCGAGCATGCCGCTCAATCGATCGGCCTGACCGCGGTTGTCGCAGAGGATGTGGACGGTATGTCCCTCGTCGAGAATCCCGGTCAGGCGCTCCCGGAAGACGGCGAAGTTGCCGCGATGGGCTTCCTGAGAGTGCACCCGAAGGCGTCGCGTCTCAGGGCGCGCGCCCTCCCCGGCTGCCAGCGCTGTGTTCACCGATTCGCCCTCGAAGAGCGCCAGCCGCAGCACGGTTCGCCGGGCCATCCCCTCGGCGATCTCCCCGGCGGCCGCACGCAGTTCCGATGGCGCGGGGAGAGAACGCCCGCGGGAAGTGAGCTCCGCGTGCGCTTCTTCGGCGGCGGCCATGGCGCTCGCGATCTCGTCCCGGACACGACCCGGTTCGTCGAGCACGATCGCGGCATCGTCGGGAAGGTAATCGAGCAGCGTGGAAGCATCGGGATGGAAGCGCGGCAGGTAAGACTCCACGCCTTCGACGAAGGGGTCCGCCCCGCGATCGAAGGGCAGATCTCCGCGCGCAGATGCGGACTTCACCACTTCGTCCGTCAGGATCAGTTCCCGCTGCGGGAGAATCGTCACCTTGCGCGACTCGCTGACGGTGAGCTGAGTGGCCGCATCGAAGGAGCGAATGGACTCGATCTCGTCGCCGAAGAGTTCCACGCGGATCGGATTGCGTTCGCCGAAGGGATAGAGGTCAATCAACCCGCCCCGCACCGCAAAGGTGCCGATCTCCTCCACCAGTCGCTCCCGGCGGAACCCCCGCACGGCCAGTGCGGTGGTCAGATCGTCGAGGGCGATCTCCCCCCCGGTGCGCAGGCGGAGTACCGAAGAGTCGAAGAGCGCACGCGGCAGCGTCCGCCCGGCCAGTGCCGACGCCGTCGTCACGGTGACGGGAGCACCGGCGGCGGCCAGCGCGGCCAGCGATTCGACCCGCTCCGCCGTGAGCCCGACATGCGGGGATCGGGAGTCGTAGGGAAGCACCTCCGTATCCGGAAAGTAGAAGACGGCGTCTTCGCCAAGGCACGCTTCCAGATCCCCGACGAGCGCCTCCGCCTCCTCCCGGGACGGCACGACGACGAGAAGCGGGCGACCCGACGCACACTGCAGGTGCGCAAGTGCCACGCCTCTCGCGGAGCAGGCCAGCCCGAGAAGCGTGGTGTTCCGGCTTTCCTGAAGGGCGTCCCGTGTCTCCCGGATCGGCGCGGCCCCCGCAAGCGCGTCGACAACCTCCGCGACCGAGTTCACGACGCCACCCGCGTTGTTCGATGCTCGGGAATGCGAAGGCGGCCCGCCAGCAGCATCTCCAGCGCCAGGAAGACCGCGGCGAACCACAGGAAGATCCCCGCGATCTCCCGGCCCGTACGAATCTCCGTGAGTTGCCGGACGATGCCTGATCCGTTCGCATGGAGTTCCCCGCGGCCCTGGAGACGCGAGTGGAGTTCCGCCGCACGGAGAGCCGCCGGATCGGATTCGGCGGCGGGGACGGTGGCGGCCACCGCGGCCAGCGTATCTCCGTCGGCTCCCGTGAATGTCCAGATCCCCGGAGCGCCCGCCCGGTCGAGCGAAAGCGCATACCCGCCCGCCTCCGGTTCCGGCACGACCGTTCGCGTCTTCCCGCCCGGGCCGGTCACCGTCACGGCGCCCCCGGCGGGAGCGGCCACGAGGTGCACCAATGCGCCCTCCCCCACGGACACTTCCCGGGTGGCGGGAGACGCGGACTCGGCGAGATACCGGACCGCCTCGTGCAGAAGTGGAAGGAAGGCGCCGGTCAGCGGGAAGTCGCTCCACTCCGGATGCAGCGACGAAGTGAACAGGAGCACCCGACCCGGAAGGAGCGCACTCTCCAGGATGGCGGCGTCGCCGTTCCCGTACTCCGCGAGAACGCGCGTACCCGGTTCCGCGCGAAAGCCCAGAGCGCGTGTGAAGCGCACCTCCCCGAGGGCGCCGGAGTCTTCGCCGAAGAGCCGGAAGAGCGGGTGCGACCCGTCCGTGGACACAATCCGGAAGGAACCGCCCGATGATGCCCTGCGCAGGCCCGTCAGGCGGCCGGGAAGAAACCGCTTCAGAAAGGTCCGGTCCCAGTCGGGGGCATCCGTCAGCGGTCCGGGGAACAGGAGGAGGCCACCGCCTCGCGAGAGAAACGCCTTGATCCCCTCCAGGCGGGCCGCGGTGAAGCGACCCGGATCGGCCAGCACGGCCACGGCGGCCGGGGAAGTCGACAGACCCTCGATCGCCCGCGGCCCACCCGTGATGACGGCGAACCCCCCGGGCGTGTCCGCACCCGGCGCCAGCGCGCGTCCCAGATACTGCCCGGCATCCGGATCCTCCGCCACGAGCAGAACGGGGATCCCCTCTTCGACACGAACGGTGAAGTGCCTGCGATCGTCTCCGGCCATCCCGTCTTCGTCATGGAGAAACACGCTGCCCGTGTGGAGGCCTCCCGCCCGGAAGGTCGTGCGGAAGACCACTCCCACGCGCGACGACGGCCCGAGATCCACCCTTCGACGGTCCACCAACTGACCGTCCACTTCAAACTCCACTTCGGCCTCGCCGGAAGGACGCCCGGCAGCGGCGGCCACCACCGCCCGGAACTCCACCGGGGTCCCCGCGGACAGGATCTGCCCGGACGGACCGACCGATTCCACCCACGCGTTGGACGAGGGATCTTCTTCCAGAGCGACGGAGTACGCGTGCACGCGCACGCCCTCCGGCAGCGCCTCCAGCATGCCCGAGAAGTCCGTGCCTGTCGGAAAGTCACTCACGATGTGAACTTCACGATTCGGATTCCGCGCGGCGGAGAGCACCGCCACCGCCTCGCGAAGCGCGCTCTCCACGGAACCGCCGCCCGCTCCCGCGCGCACCCGGGTGAGCCGGTCCCGCAATGCGTCCGGGCCTCGAACCGCAACCAGCGTCCCCCTCTCCCCGCCTGCCGCGCCCGGCGCAAGGAGAGTGATCTCATCGCCCGGGGAAAGCGAATCCAGCACCTCCCCGACGATCTCCCGCGCGGCGTCCATCCGCGTGCCTCTCGACGATGGGGCTCTCATGGAGAAGGTCGCGTCCAGGACGATCACGGCGGAGGTGGATGCGGATGCGCCGACCACATGGCTCGTCAGCGTCGGGCGCGCCATGGCCAGCGCCACGGCAGCGACAGCCAGAACGCGCAGCAGCAGCAGGAGCAGCCGTCGAATGCGCAGGCGCCGGAGGCTTCGCTTCTCCAGTTCCAGCAGAAAATCGAGCGTGGAGAAGTCCTGACGGCGCGCCGTCCGCCGACTGAGCAGGTGAATCACCACCGGGACCGCCGTCGCGGCCAGTCCCAGAAGGAACCACGGGTTCAGGAAGGTCATCCCAGACGGCTCCGCTTGCGCAGGTAGGCGTGGAGCGCGGTGTCGAACGGCGTGGAGGTGTCGATCGGGACATAGTCGACGCCCGCCTCCCGGCACCCGTCACGCAGCCTGGCGATCCACGCATCCACCGCCCCGCGATACTCCGCGCGCAGCTCCCAGGGGCGCACCAGCATCTCGCGGCCGGACTCCATGTCGCGGAAGATGGCCTCCCGGTCGAACCCGAACTCGCGCTCCGCCTGATCCAGCAGGTGAAACACGACAACCTCGTGCCGCCGGTGCCGAAAGTGCCGCAACCCGCGCAGCACTTCGTCGGGGTCGTCGAAGAGATCACTCATCAGAAACACCAGACCACGCCGACGGATTCGCAGGGCCAGCTCGTGGAGCGTTTTCGCAATCCCCGTCCCCGAAGACGGGCGCGCCGCCTCCAGTTCGGTCAGGAGCACGCGAAGGTGATGCCCGGCGGACCTTGGGGGAATAAAGCGCCGAATCCCCTGATCGAAAAGAAGCAGGCCGACAGAGTCCTGCTGCCGGAGCATCAGCCAGGAGAGGGACGCCGCGAGCGTACGCGCATACTCGAACTTGCCGACCTCGCCCGAGGCGAAACCCATCGATGCGGATGCGTCGAGCACCAGGTATGCGCGGAGGTTCGTTTCCTCCTCGAACTCCTTCACGAAGTAGCGGTCGGACTTCGCAAAGACCTTCCAGTCGATGTTCCGCACGGGGTCTCCCGGCATGTACTGCCGATGCTCCGCGAACTCCACGCTGAACCCCTTGTACGGACTCTTGTGAAGCCCCGCAACGAACCCCTCCACCACGGCACGCGCACGAATCTCCAGCCCGGCGAGGCGGGCGACCGTGGCCGCGTCCAGGAGGGGCGAACGGGAGCTCTGGCGCACCCGGCTCACGACGACACGGCCCCGGTCGCCTCCACACTTTCAACGAGCCGGTCCACGATATCGACGGGATCCACGCCTTCGGCCTCGGCGTTGAAGTTGGTGAGGATCCGGTGGCGAAGAACCGCCCGCGCCACCGCCTGCACATCCTCCCGGGCGGGGGTGTGCCTGCCGTCGAGAATGGCGCGCGTCTTCGCGCCGAGCACCAGATACTGGCTCGCGCGGGGACCCGCACCCCAGCTCACCCAGTCGCGCACGAACGCAGGAGCCGTATCCGACTTCGGCCGCGTCGCCCGCACCAGTCCGACGGCGTATTGCAGCACATCCTCCGCCACAGGTACGCGCCGCACGAGCGTCTGAAGTGAGAGAATCTCCTCGGCGCCCAGAACCCGCTCCAGATCCGCGTGGTAGGCGGAGGTGGTCTCCTCCACGATCCGGCACTCTTCCGCCCCGGTCGGGTAGTCCACATGGATGTGGAACATGAAGCGGTCGAGTTGCGCCTCGGGAAGCGGATAGGTTCCTTCCTGCTCGATGGGGTTCTGCGTCGCCAGCACGAAGAACGGCAGCGGCAGGTCGTAGGTGTTGCCGCCGGCGGTCACTTCGCGTTCCTGCATGGCCTGAAGAAGCGCGGCCTGCGTCTTCGGGGGCGTACGGTTGATCTCGTCCGCAAGAACAATGTTCGCGAAGACCGGTCCCCGGATGAACCGAAAATGCCGATGAGTGGTCCCCTCTTCCGTTTCCAGAACATCCGTCCCGGTAATGTCCGACGGCATGAGGTCCGGCGTGAACTGGATTCGGCTGAACTCCAGATCCAGAACGCGCGCCAGCGTGGACACAAGCAGCGTCTTCGCAAGCCCGGGCACCCCGACGAGCAGACAGTGGCCATTGGAAAGGATGGCGGTCAGGAGATCGTCGATCACGCGATCCTGCCCGATCACGACCTTGTGAACCTCTGTGAGAATCCTCCCGTGCGCGTCCTTCAGCCTTTCGACGGCCTGGATGTCGTGCGGTTCGTTCGATGCGTTCAAGCCGTTCCTCCCGGGAGATCTCCCCCGTCCGGTGTGCGCTTGCGTTCCCCCCCCTCTCGGGTGAGTCCGTACTTCTCGATCTTCCGGTAGAGGTTGCTGCGCTGCATGGCCAGCGCCTCCGCCGTGTCTTTCACATTCCACCCGTGGCGCTCCAGCCTCTGGCGGAAGAACGCCTGTTCCGACCGTTCGCGGAACTCGTCATAGGTGCTTGCATCCGCCGCGGGGTCGTCCCGGGTGCTCGCCCCGCCCGCCCCCGGTGCCGGAAGATCCGCCACGCTCAGCCGACTTCCGGACGCAAGGATGGCCATCCGCTCCACCGTGTTTCTCAGTTCGCGAACATTCCCCGGCCACGCGCGTACCATGAGGCGCTCCACCACCTCCGGGTCCACGGTCACGCCCGGGCACTTCTCGCGCTCGCAATACCGCGTCAGAAAGTGCTCCACCAGTCCGGCGATGTCTCCCGGTCGCTCGCGAAGCGCGGGAACGCGGATCGGCACCACATTGAGCCGGAAGAAGAGATCCTCGCGGAATGACCGGTCCTCCACGGCGGCCGGGAGATCCCGGTTCGTCGCCGCGAGAATGCGAACATCCACGGAGATCGCCCGCGATCCCCCCACGCGCTCGAACTGCCCTTCTTCCAGCACGCGAAGCACTTTCGCCTGGACGGTCGGACTCATGTCGCCGATTTCGTCCAGCAGAATGGTCCCGCCGTCGGCCAGCTCAAACTTCCCTTCGCGGCGGGAGGTGGCGCCCGTGAACGCGCCCTTTTCGTGCCCGAAGAGTTCGGACTCGATCAGGTCTTCCGGAATGGCCGCACAGTTGAGCTGAATGTAGGCTCCGTCCCGGCGTGTGCTCTCCCGGTGAATGGCGCGAGCCACGAGCTCCTTCCCGGTACCATTCTCTCCGGTGATGAGAATGGTGGCCTGCGTCGGTGCGACCTTCGCGATGCGCTCCAGCACCTGACGGATGGCGTCGCTCTCCCCCACGATGCGGTCGTCACGCGCCAGCCTCCGCCTTGCGTTGGCAATCTCCGAAGCCTGCCGCGACTGAGCCAGCCCGTTGCGAATGGTGAGAAGAACCCGGTCGCGGTCGGGAGGCTTCTCGAGAAAGTCGAACGCACCCAGCTTGGCGGCTTCCACGGCGGTCTGCACCGTCCCGTGGCCCGAGACCATGATGCACACGAGATCCGGGTGCGCCTTCCCGACGCGTTCCAGAAGCTCCAGCCCATCCATTCCGGGCATCTTGATATCGAAGAGCGCGAGATCCATGCGCCGGTCCGCCAGCGCGTCCAGCGCTTCCGGACCGGAGGCGGCGCACCGGACATCGTATCCTTCATACGAAAGAACCCGCTCCATCGAAGAGCGGATGGACTCGTCATCATCGACGATGAGGATCCGGGCGCAAGCCATCAGTGCCTCCGGTGCAGGGCAGGTACAGTGCGCGAGCGAGGGTAGAAAGCCCCCGGGACTGTGTCAAGACGAGCGAGGGCCGGGCAGGATGTCGCGGAAGACATGCCCGTAGATCTCCCAGACCGTCACGAAGAGCGCGGCGAGGATCGGTCCCACGAGAAACCCCGGAATGCCGAACAGGAGGATTCCGCCGGCGGTCCCGAGGAAGATCAGGAGGTCGGGCATCTGAGTGTCCCGACCCACAAGCCGAGGTCGCAGGAGATTGTCCAGGCTCCCGACGATGAGCCCGCAGAAGACCGCAAGGCCCACACCCGGCACCGTCTCCCCGGTCGCCAGGAGAATCAGCGCGGCGGGCACCCAGACGAGGGCCGTCCCCACCCCGGGGATGACGGATAGAAGCGTCATCATGGTGCCCCAGAATACCGCGCCCGGGATTCCGACCACGGCAAAGGCGACCCCGGCCAGCCCGCCTTGCAGAAGCCCGATCACGAGCGTGCCGCGCACGGTCGCTCTCGTGACGGAGGTGAACCGCTCCACGAGGCGGGACTCGGCGGGTTCATCCAGCGGGATGTAGTAGAGGATTCGGCGAAGGAGCGCGTCCCCGTGGAGAAGGAAGTGAAAGAGCGCGTAGACGAACACGAACGACTGGAAGAGAAACGCGACGGTGCCTCGCGTGGCGGCGGAGGCGCTGTCGAGAAGGAAGCCGCCCGCGCTGCCGACCAGGTCCCCCAGCCGGAGGAGAATCTGCTCGCGGTAGGGAACCAGCCGGTCCAGGCCGGGAAGACGCTCCAGCAAGACGGGCAGCGCGCCGGGGTTGGCGAGCTGCTCGTCGATCCAGGGGCGCACGGAGTCGGTAATGCGCAGCGCTTGCGCCGCCACCACACCCAGGATGGCGAAAAGCGGACCCGCCACACAGACGAGAAGCGCCAGGACCGTCACCATCGACGCCGCCGAGCGCTTCCCGCGAAGGAGGCCGACGATTCGCCGGAACAAGGGAGCGGCCAGCCCGGCGAACACTCCCGCCAGGAGAAGCGTCATGAGGAAGTCGCGGATCATCACGGCGAACAAAGCCGAGATGGCCGTGACGAGAAGAAGAAGGAATCCTGTCCGGAAGCGGTCCGCATCCATGTCGGAACGGTATCGCGGATCGGAATGACCCGCCACGGGAATCCTCACCTCACCGGATTCTGGAGTTCCCGGTCCGAGTGCGCTATACTCCGTGGGTTCTATCGATTCCCCCCGGATCGAGGCAGGGTGCGCGTGTCCCCGATCATCCGCCGGGGCATCCCCCGGTCCATTTCCATTCGCTGCGACTTCCGTAGCGGACCGAGGAGAGACCATGTTCCGTTCGATCCCTATCTGCCTGTTGCTGTCGGCCATGGTGGCCGGACCCGCAGCGGGGCGTGACTACACCACCGAGATGCTGCCGGAATCCCATGCGATTCAGCTGGAGTCCTCCGGGGTTCTGTCCACAGTCGTGACCTTCCGGACGGGGAGCTTCCAGATTCAGGACATCCAGGTCCACGGGGAGACCTACGGCATCATTCACTGGGACGGGGGCGTTCGCCTTCAGGAGACCGGACTGCCGGCAGTGCCGGGATTCCGCGAGTCTCTGGTGATCCCGGACGACGCCGCCGTCACCGCGACGATCGTGGCGTCGGAGTTTGTGGACTTTCCAGGAGTGCGGATCGCGCCTTCGAAGGGACCCATCACCCGAGATGTGATGCCTTCGGATGTGCCCTGGGAGTTTGGGGCCTCCTACGAGGAAGACGCCTTCTTCCCGGGAGACCTGGCACGACTCCGGGATCCCTACATCATGAGAGATGTCCGCGGTGTGGTCATTGAGGTGGATCCGTTCCAGTGGAACCCGGTTACCGGGACGCTGCGCGTCTACTCGTCGATCACGGTGGAAGTGAAGGCGACCGGCCCCGGGCATGTGAATGTCCTTGCGGACCGCCCTGACAAGCGGGTGGAGGAGTTCGAGAAGATCTACCGCCGTCACTTCCTCAACTACGAGGAGTTCCTTCGGTACACGCCGGTCGGCGAAACGGGCAGCATGCTCATCATCACCTACGACGCCTTTGCCAGCTCGATGCAACCGCTCGTGGACTGGCGGAACCGAATGGGCATTCCGACGACGCTCGTCACGCTTTCCGCCGCGGGCGGGAGCGCAAGCGGCGTGCAGTCGTATGTGCAGAACTTCTACAACACGGATGGAATGGCCTACCTCCTTTTGGTCGGTGACGGACCGCAGATGCCCTATCTCACGAACGGCGGAGCGGCGGCGGATCCTCGACTGACCCTGCTGGCTGGCGGCGACAACTACCCCGACGCCTTCGTGGGCCGGATCTCCGCGCAGAACGCGGCGCAGGTGGACCTTCAGGTGCAGAAGACCGTGGAGTACGAAAGCCAGCCGGACCCGGCCGGAACCTGGTACGAAAAGGCCACTGGAATCGCCTCAAGCGAGGGCCAGGGCTACGGGGACAACGGCGAGGCGGACTGGAGGCACATTCGGAACATCCGCACGGACCTGCTCGGCTTCACCTACACCCATGTGGACGAGTTCTATGATGGAAGCCGCGGAGGCGGAGACGCTTCGGGTTCTCCGTCCAGGGCCATGCTCTCTTCCGCGTTCAATGAGGGCCGCAGCTTCATCAACTATGCGGGCCACGGCACGGAAACCCAGTGGGTCACATCGGGCTTCTCTTCATCGAATGTGAATGCGCTGACCAACCACGACATGCTGCCTTGCATCATCAATGTCGGGTGCGTGAACGGCGCCTTCATGAGCATGACCTGCTTTGCGGAGGTATGGCTGCGCGCGACGGATTCCGGAGTCCCGACCGGCGGCGTCGCCATGTACGCGTCCACGGTCAACCAGCAGTGGGCCACCCCGATGCGTGCGCAGGATGAACTGGTGGATCTACTGGTCGCGGGTGCCAAGCGCACCTGGGGCGGGCTCTGCTTCAACGGTTCCTGCGACATGATCGACAGCTATGGATCCAACGGGATCAGCGAGTTCAAGAACTGGCACATCTTCGGCGACCCGGCACTGCACATGAGAACGGGCGCGCCGACCGCGCTCGCAGTCTCTCACGCGGGCTATGTGGATGCGGGTCTGGCCACCTTCGAGGTCACCACGGAACCGGGCGCGCTGGCCGCCATCAACGACAACGCGACGCTCCTCGGCTCCGCGTACGCGGACGGCGCCGGATTGGCTTCCATCCCGTACGACTCTTCCGTCATCGGGACACTCGCCAGTGTGGAACTGGTCGTGACCGGGTTCAACAAGGTTCCCAATGTGAGTACGGTGGATGTGGGATCGCCGCTGACCGGCGTATCGGAGTTCCCGCGCGGCGCCATGCTCGCCCAGAACCTGCCGAACCCGTTCGGGCCGGAGACGGTCATCTCCTTCGCGATGGCTGCGGAGGGCGTGGCTTCTCTGGAGATCCTCGACATTTCCGGGCGCCGCGTCCGGACGCTTCACCGGGGGGTCTTCTCCTCCGGCACGCACAGTCTTTCCTGGGACGGCACAGACGAGTCAGGCCACCGTCTTGCCGCAGGCAGCTACTTCTACCGGCTCACGACTCCGCTCGGAGTAGAGACGCGTCGGATGGTACTCCTGCGATAAGCACCCGGGACGGAGCGGGGCGCGGTCTTCGGGCCGCTCCCCGTCTCCTCAATCCACCCCTACAGCAGATGTGTTTCGATGTCCTGCGAGCGCAGTCGCTCGCCCGGAGCGGGGACTTCCTGCCGGGGCTCCGGAGCCGGGGCGGCTTCGGGAAGGGGGCGCTCCTCGCGACGGGAGAGAGCCTTCCTCCCGCGCGGGCGGCGGGGTGCCTCTCGTTCGTTCAGCAGACCGCGCAGGCAGTCGCGAATCTCGACACTCCAGCTTGAGGAAGGGGTAAGCCCGTATCGGATGAAGCGGCCCTCCCGGCGGTCCGCCACAAGCCCCGCATTGCGAAGCACCTTCAGATGGCGCGAAACCCGGGGCTGGGGGGCTCCCAACGCCTCCACCATTTCCCCGACGGTCCGCTCCCGCGTCCGGAGCAACGCCAGAAGTGCCAGCC
>JASLLL010000032.1 GCA_030747075.1 Gemmatimonadota bacterium | reverse complement strand
GAGAAGGAACTTCGGTTCGCCATTCGCGAGGGCGGTCGGACGGTCGGTGCCGGTGTCGTCACGGATATTACGGAGTAGATGCGGATGGCAGCGGTAATCCAGAAGATCCGAATCCGTCTGAAGGCGTATGATCACGCCTCTTTGGACAAGTCGGCGGTGGAGATCGTTGAGACGGCGGAGAGAACGGGTGCTCGCGTACATGGCCCCATTCCTCTCCCGACGCGCAAGACGGTCTTCACGGTGAACCGGTCCCCGCATGTCAACAAGAAGTCGCGGGAGCAGTTTGAACGCCGGATTCACAAGCGGTTGATCGATATTCACAACTCGACTCCCCAGACGGTGGATGCTCTGCAGAGACTGGATCTGCCGGCAGGGGTGGACATCGAGATCAAGGTCTGACGCAAGACCGTTCAAGGACGGGATGACCCCCTGCGGATGCAGGCGACGGGGTCCCGAAGGAGTGGTAGATGATTCACGGATTGGTCGGCCGGAAGAAGGGCATGACCCAGATCTTTTCGGAGGACGGGAAAGTGATTCCCGTCACCGTGATTGAGGCGGGTCCGTGCCAGATCGTCCAGGTCAAGACCACGGAGACAGATGGTTACGAGGCTGTCCAGGTCGGTTTCGGAGAGATCCGGGAGAAGCGACTCGGCAAGCCTCGCACGGGGCACTTCCGCAAGCACGGCCCAGGCCTCTTCCGGTGGCTGTCTGAGTTCCGCATGAATTCCGTAGGGGACCTGGAATCGGGGCAGCAGATTGTGGTCGGGGATGTTCTGGCCGAAGGAGATCGCATCGATGTTCGCGGCACTTCGAAGGGCCGGGGATTTGCGGGGACGATCAAGCGCCACAACTTCGCCCAGGGAGACATGACGCATGGCGGGATGTGCAAGCGTCGGCCCGGGGCCATTGGCATGTGCGCCACTCCGGCTCGGGTACTGAAGGGACATAAGATGGCGGGCCGCATGGGCGGCAAGACGGTCACCATCCGGAATCTTGAGGTTGTCGGCGTGGATGTCGAGAACAACATGCTTCTGGTCAAAGGTGCCGTTCCGGGCGCGCTGAACGGGCGTGTGGAGATCCGGAAGACCAAGAAGGGCGTCCGCGGGGCCGGACGCGCGAATGGCTGACGGCCCTGGAGGATTGATGATGGCAACTGCAACAGCCTATGGCGCTTCCGGCGAGAAGTCGGGCACGGTGGACCTTCCGGAGCAGCTCTTCGGAATCGAGCCGAACGCCCATGTCGTGTGGGAGGCCGTTGTGAACTTCGAGGCAAACCAGCGCAAGGGCACGGCCAAGGTCAAGAGCCGAGGAGAGGTCAACCTCTCCAACGCCAAGCCCTGGCGTCAGAAGGGCACCGGGCGCGCGCGGGCTGGATCGGCCCGGAGTCCGGTCTGGGTCGGCGGCGGAACCGTTCATGGTCCGAAGCCGCGTGACTACCGGTACCGTCTTCCGAAGAAGACGCGTCGTCTGGCACTCAAGTCGGCGCTTTCAGACCGTGCCGCATCCGAGCGCATTCTCGTCGTGGACGACTTCGGCTTTGAAGACGCCAGAACGCAAAGTCTGGCCACCTTCCTGGACAAGTTGGGGCTTGGTGGAGAGAAGGTGCTTCTCCTGACCGGAGGCTTCGACGAGAAGGTCAACCGAAGCGCCCAGAACCTTTCGCGTGTGCTGTGTCTGCCTGCGCGGGAGACCTACACCTACGCGGTGGTGGCTTCCAACTGGGTCGTGATGACCCGGGACGCGCTGAAGAAACTCGAGGAGGTATTCGTCTGATGATGGAATCAAGACAGATCCTCAAACGGCCACTCCTGACGGAAAAGGCAACCATCGCGCGGGAGACGGCCAACGAGTACGCCTTTGAGGTGGACCGTCGCGCCAACAAGCTGCAGATCCGTGATGCGGTGGAAGATCTCTTCTCCGTGACGGTGAAGAATGTACGGACCGTGAATGTTCGCGGGAAGGTCAAGAGAATGGGCGTTCATCAGGGTCGCCGTCCGAACTGGAAGAAGGCTCTGATCACGCTCGAAGAAGGGAAGACGATCGATCTGTTTGACGAGCTGTAGCGTTGGTTTTTTAGGATGAAGTTCGTTGCGCCCGGGGCGATGTCCGCGCCGGGAAGGGTATCGCCCCCGACCCGGGGGGAGTGACCCGGAACGGTTGAGAGTGTCTGCGCTTTGACAAGGTGGTGCTCTAAGCCGAGGGGCGTCGGCGAGAAGAAGCGGACACAGGAAGGGACCGATGGGGATCAAGAAGTATAAACCGGTTACGCCTGCTCGCAGGTATTACACGTCCTCGGACTTCAGTGAGGTCACGGCCTCACGACCGGAGAAGTCGCTGACGGAGCCGTTGAAGAAGTCGGGAGGGCGCAACCACCATGGTCGCGTGACTTCCCGTCATCGTGGAGGTGGGCACAAGCGTGCCTGGCGTCGCATTGACTTCCGGCGGGACAAGTACGGGATTCCCGCGCGTGTCGCGACCATCGAGTACGATCCGAATCGGAATGCACGCATCGCGCTCCTGTTCTACGCAGATGGCGAGAAGCGTTACATTCTGGCGCCGGTCGGACTGTCGGTGGGAGATACGGTGGTCTCCGGACCGGATGCGGAACTCCGGACCGGGAATGCGCTGCCCCTTTCCGCGATTCCGCTGGGCACTACGGTGCACGCAGTGGAGCTTCGTCCGGGACAGGGCGCGAAGATCGCTCGTGGTGCCGGCACCTTTGCGCAGGTCATGGCGAAGGAAGGCGGACTGGCACTTCTCCGGCTTCCGAGCGGAGAGGTTCGCAAGGTCCGCGCCTCCAGCTACGCCACATTGGGGCAGGTCGGCAATGTCGAGGCCCAGAACATCGTGCTGGGGAAAGCGGGTCGGTCGCGTTGGCTGGGCCGCCGCCCGCATGTGCGGGGAGTGGCGATGAACCCGCATGATCATCCCATGGGCGGTGGCGAAGGCCGGTCTTCCGGCGGGCGCCATCCGTGTTCCCCCTGGGGACAGCCGTCCAAGGGGCTGCGCACGCGTCGCGGCAAGAAGGCATCGGACAAGATGATCGTCAAGAGGAGGAAGTAGCATGGCACGGTCCATCAAGAAGGGTCCGTATGTGGTGGACAGCCTCCTGCGAAAAGTGGAGCTGATGAATCGTTCGGGAGACAAGAAGGTCATCAAGACCTGGGCCCGTCGATGCACCATCACTCCGGATTTCGTCGGCCACACCATGGCGGTCCACAACGGAAACAAGTTCATCCCGATCTATGTGTCTGAGAACATGGTCGGGCACAAGCTGGGCGAGTTCGCCCCCACGCGCACCTTCCGCGGCCACTCTGGTAGAGCGGACAAGGCCGGGAAGGGTCTCAAGTAGGGGAGGACGATAGATAATGGAAGCTCTCGCAAAAGGCAGGCACATGAAGATCAGCCCCCGCAAGATGCGTCTTGTGGTGGACCTGATTCGTGGACGAAAGGTGGAGGACGCATTTGTGATTCTCCAGTCCACGCGCAAGAAGGCATCGCTCATGGTGGAAAAGACCTTGCGGTCGGCCGTGGCGAACGCCCTCCATACCCCCGAGGATGATGAGACGGCCTCGCGGGTGAACATAGATGAGCTTTTCGTGCGGACGGTATTTGTGGACGGCGGCCCTACCCAGCGCCGCTTCCGGCCTCGCTCGATGGGCCGGGCGAACCGGATCCGCAAGCGAAGCAGTCACTTGACCATCGTCGTGGGGCCCAAGGGCCCCCGCGGTTCCTGACCCGGAACCCGAAGGAGGAAGCGTGGGACAGAAGACCCATCCGATCGGGCTCCGTCTCGGGATCGTGAAGACCTGGGACTCCCAGTGGTACGCCGGGAAGGACTACCCGGACCTGCTGGAAGAAGATTTGGTGATCCGTCGGTATCTTGAGAAGAGACTTGCGCAGGCCGGCATTTCGAAGGTGCTGATCGAGCGGAAGGCCAAGAAGGTCACTCTCTCCATCCACACGGCCCGTCCTGGTGTCGTGATCGGCAGGAAGGGTGCACAGGTAGACCAGATCCGTGATGAGCTGCAGGCGCTCACGGGCCGGGAGATCTACATCGAGATCCAGGAAGTTAGCAAGCCGGAGATCGATGCCCAGCTCGTGGCCGAGAACATTGCTCGTCAGCTTCAGCAGCGCGTCGGGTTCCGTCGCGCCATGAAGCGTGCCCTCTTTTCCGCTATGCGGCGTGGGGCGCTGGGTATCCGAATCTCATGTGGTGGTCGTCTTGGCGGCTCGGAAATGGCCCGCCGGGAAACCTACCGCGAAGGACGCGTTCCGCTGCATACGCTGCGTGCGGACATTGACTACGCGGCCATCACCTGCCGGACGACCTACGGGACGATCGGCGTGAAGGTCTGGATTTTCAAGGGCGAGGTTCTCGCACGCCGGGCCTCGGAGCGCACGCAGGGCATTGTGTCTGCGGGTGCCGGAGCCGGGAGGGCCGGGTAGTCATGCTCATTCCCAAGAAGACCAAGTTCCGGCGGATCCAGAAGGGACGCATGCGTGGAACCGCCCGGAGAGGCTGCAACATCGATTTTGGCGAATACGCGCTTCAGGCAATGGAGCCGGGCTGGATCTCCAGCCGCCAGCTCGAATCCGCTCGTGTGGCGCTGACTCGAAGAGTGAAAAGAGGCGGGAAGATCTGGATTCGGATTTTCCCGGACAAGCCTATTTCGAAGAAGCCCGCGGAAACCCGCATGGGCAAAGGCAAGGGAGCACCGGAGTTCTGGGTCGCGGTGGTAAAGCCGGGACGCATTATCTTCGAACTGGAAGGGGTTTCGGTGGAGATGGCGCAGCAGGCCATGAAGCTTGCGGCGCACAAGCTCCCGATCCGAACGAGGTTCCTCGCAAGAGGAACCCAGAGCATGGAGTCCTGAGACCATGAATATTCAGGAAATGCGGCAGTTGACCCTCGACGACCTGAAGGCGCAGCGCGTGGATCTTCGGACGGAGTACTTCAACCTGAAGTTCCGTCTGACCACCCAGCCCCTGGACAACCCGCTGCACATTCGCAGGGTCCGGCGAGACATCGCCCGGGTCGAGACACTCATCCGCGAGAAGGCAACGCCCGCCACTCATGGGCAGACACCGCCCGGGGAGGGCTGATCGAATGGAGACTACGAGAGGCGTCCGAAAGACAAGGACCGGGGAAGTGGTCTCGGCCGGCGGGGAGAAGACCGCTGTCGTGGCCATCCACCGCCGCGTCAAGCATCCGCTTTACGGGAAGATCATCAACAAGACTTCCAAGGTCATGGTCCACGATGAAGACAATGTCTGCGCCGTGGGAGATGTCGTGCGAGTGATGGAGACGCGGCCGCTGTCGAAGCACAAGCGGTGGCGGTTCTTGGAAACCGTCCGCAAGGTCAAGTAGAAGTCGGGAGACCGGAATCATGGTCCAGCAGGAATCGATCGTCGACATTGCGGACAACTCGGGCGCCCGTCGCGCCTTGGTGATCCGCGTTCTCGGAGGCAGCGGCCGACGCTACGCGTCCATTGGGGACATGGTGGTGCTGACTGTCAAGGATGCCATCCCCGGAGGGGGAGTGAAGAAGGGCGAGGTCGTTCGCGGCGTCGTGGTACGCACCCGGAAGGAGATCCGTCGCCGAGACGGATCCTACATCCGGTTCGATGACAATGCGGCGGTGCTGGTCACGGACCAGAAGGAGCCGCGTGGTACGCGCATCTTCGGCCCGGTGGGGCGGGAGCTCAGGGAGAAGAAGTTCATGAAGATTGTTTCCCTCGCGCCGGAAGTCGTTTAGGAGAGCGTGATGAAGATCAGACGGTTCGACCAGGTTGTGGTGATCTCCGGCGATGACCGGGGAAAGACGGGGAAGATCCTTCGGATATTCCCCGATACGGAGAGAGTGATCGTGGAGGGCGTGAACTTCATCAAGCGTCACACACGCGCGTCGGCAACCCGCCAGGCGGGGATTATCGAGCGCGAGGCTCCCATTCACATCTCCAATGTGATGCTTCTCGACCCCGCGGACGGAACTCCGACTCGCGTCGGGCATCAGGTGCTGGCGGATGGACGGAAGCAGAGGATTGCCAGGAAGAGCGGGGAAGTCGCTCCGGAAGCGGAACGGTAGAAGGCTCGACTGAGCCGGAATCATCGGAGGAACGGGGAGAACATGGTCCCGAGGATGAAAGAAGAATACGCGCAGGATGTGGTGCCCGCGCTCATGAAGAAGTTCTCTTACGGGAACATCATGATGGTGCCGCGTCTTGAGAAGATCACCGTCAACATGGGGGTTGGCGAGGCTTTCCAGAACCCGAAGGCTCTGGAGGAGGCTTCCGCGACCCTCCGCACGATCACGGGACAGCAGCCCACGATTCGCAAGGCGAGGGTGTCGATCGCCAACTTCAAGCTGCGCGAAGGCATGAAGGTGGGGACCATGGTCACGCTGCGCCGCGACATGATGTGGGAGTTTTACGATCGTCTTGTGAGCATGGCTATTCCCCGAATCCGGGATTTCCGGGGATTGCCGACCACCTGCTTTGACGGCAGGGGAAACTACACGCTGGGCCTCCGGGAGCAGATTGCCTTCCCGGAGGTAAACATGGACCGCCTGTCCGTGATTCGGGGGATGAACATCACCCTTGTGACCACGGCGGGGACGGACGAGGAAGGGCTGGAGTTTCTCCGGCTGCTCAAGTTCCCGTTCCGCAGGAACTAGCGGGGAACTGTTCCCCCGAGAGGAAGGATTCGTGGCGAAGAAAGCCCTGATTGAGAAGGCGAAGCGAAGCCCCAAGTTCCGGGTGCGGGCGTACAACCGCTGCCGGCGTTGCGGAAGGCCTCGTGCCTTCATGCGGGACTTTGGAATCTGCCGGATCTGCTTCAGGGAGCTGGCGCACCTGGGCCAGATTCCTGGAATCGTGAAGTCGAGCTGGTAGCCAGCAGGCTGCCTTACAGATTACGAGTCGGCGAGTCGCCTCTGGCGAGACCACCGGCCGGAAGGAGTCGTTCAAGATGGCGATGTCAGATCCCGTCGCGGACATGCTGACCCGGATTCGCAATGCGGGCCAGGTTGGGCAAAAGCGGACGGATATTCCGGCTTCCAAGTTGAAGCTGGAGATCGCCCGGGTTCTCCAGAAGGAGCGTTTCATCTCGAACTACAAGTTCGTGGCTGGAGACGGCCCGCAGGGGATCATCCGCGTCTATCTGAAGTACACCCCTGGCGAGGAGTTCGTGATCAACGGGCTTCAGCGGGTCTCCCGGCCCGGGCTTCGCAGGTACTGCCCGGCATCGGATGTCCCGCGCGTGTTCGGGGGCATGGGAATCACCATTCTCTCCACTTCCCGCGGCATTATGACCGGGCGGGAAGCCCAGCGTGTCGGGGTTGGTGGCGAGATTCTCTGTAGCGTCTGGTAGGCGGGGGGAGACCATGTCAAGAGTCGGCAGAATGCCTGTTCCCGTCCCGGATGGGGTCAAGGTGTCGGTGGACGCCGGGGTTTTCACCGCGAAGGGGAAGCTCGGCGAAATGAAAGTGAAGATCGTGCGGGACATGACGGTCGCCATCGAGGGCGCGGAAGTTCTGGTCACGCGGCCTTCTGACAGCAAGACCCACCGCTCGCTCCACGGACTGACGCGGAGCCTGGTGAACTCGGCGGTCGTCGGAGTGTCACAGGGTTTCTCGAAGACGCTGGAGATTGTGGGCGTGGGTTACCGCGCGGAACTGAAGGGGAAGGATTTGCTCCTGAACCTCGGCTTCTCGCACCCCGTTCTCGTCAAGCCGCCGGAGGGAGTCCAGTTCTCCACTCCGAAGCAGACCGAGATCATCATTCAGGGAATCGACAAGCAGGCCGTGGGGCAGGTGGCGGCAGAGATCCGCAAGCTGCGCCCGCCCGAGCCGTACAAGGGCAAGGGCGTCAAGTATCAGGGCGAGATCATCCGGCGGAAGGCCGGCAAGTCCGCCGCAGCAGCCTAAGGACGGGGAATGAGATGAAGGACAAGAGACGGGTACTTGGAGAACAGCGGAAACGGCGTCATCGCAGGATCCGGCGCAAGGTTCGGGGCACGGCGGAGCGTCCCCGGCTGGTCGTTACGCGGAGCCTGAAGCATATCGCCGCGCAGCTGGTGGACGATGACAGCCAAAAGACGCTGGCCCATGTGAGCAGCACGGCCCGGTCTCTCGCTGTGGATGGCGAAGGAGATTCGGTCAAGATGAACCGCGCCGTGGCGGTAGGAACGGAGATCGCGCGGAAGGCACAGGATGTTGGCGCAACCCGGGTCGTGTTCGATCGAGCCGGACGCCTTTTCCATGGCCGCGTGAAAGCGGTCGCGGAAGCCGCCCGGAAAGGAGGCCTGGAGTTTTGAGTGGTCAAGTAGATCGGCCCGCAGGGGTGCCGGAACCGCAGACGGCCTCGTTCGGAGGCGACGCAGACCCAAAACGGGGAGCCCGCCGTGGACGCGGAAAGCCCGGAGATCGTCGTCGTGGACGCGGTCGTGACCGGGGTCGCGACGAGCAGAAGGAGTTCACCGAGAAGGTGATCAACATCAATCGTGTCGCGAAGGTCGTGAAGGGTGGACGAAGGTTCAGCTTCAACGCGCTCGTTGCGGTCGGAGATGAAAAGGGACGCGTCGGCGTGGGGCTCGGAAAGGCGAACGAAGTGGCGGAGTCCATTCGGAAAGCCACCGAGAACGCGAAGAAGTCCATGTTCCAGGTCGCCATGGTCAAGGGCACCATCCCGCACAAGGTGATCGGGAAATACGGTGCGGGCCATGTGCTTCTGAAGCCGGCCAGTCCCGGTACGGGCGTGATCGCCGGAGGCGCGGTTCGGCCCATTCTGGAGGCGGCCGGGTACAAGAACATTCTCACGAAGTGTCAGAGATCGAACAATCCGCACAATGTGGTCAAGGCCACCATCCGGGGTCTGAAGAGTCTGGAGATGGCACGGGATGTCGCAGCCCGAAGGGGCGTGAGCATCTCCCACCTGTTCGGTCGAGAGGAAGAGTAACGGTTATGGACAGGGTGCGTGTAACACAGGTTCGGAGTGCCATCGGGCGCCCGCAGAACCAGAAGGACACAATCCGGTCGCTGGGGCTGAAGCGCCTCCATCAGACCGTCGAGCACGACGACAGCCCGGCCATTCGCGGGATGATCGTCAAGGTGGGCCATCTCCTTCGTGTCGAGGAGATCAAGGGCTGACTTATTCGGCCCCGGATTCCGGGGCGGGGGACTTTGATGTTCCAGTTGAACAATCTCAAGCCAGCGCGCGGGGCGCGGAAGAAGCGTAAGCGCATCGGGAGAGGCCCGGGTTCCGGACACGGGACCACGGCGGGTCGGGGCAGCAACGGGCTTCGTTCGCGGTCCGGCGGGAAGCCGCACCCGTGGTTCGAAGGCGGGCAGATGCCTCTCTACAGGAGAGTCCCGAAGCGGGGCTTCTTCAATCGCAATCGCGTGGAGAACCAGATCCTGAATCTGGTGGACCTGGAACGGCTGGATCCCTCCCGCGACATCACCGTGGAATACCTCCGCGAGTTGAAGATTGTCAGCGGCCCCGCGCCGCGGGTGAAGATTCTCGGCAACGGAGATCCGGGTGGTGCCTATCACATCAAGGTCCATGCAGTGAGCGAGTCCGCGCGAAAGAAGATTGAAGAGAAGGGCGGCAGTGTGGAACTTGTGCCCTACGGCAACACGAAGTCCGGGGACAAAGACTCATGATCCTCGACAAGGTTGCGGCGATCTTCCGGATTCCGGAACTCAAGAGGCGTGTTCTGTTTACACTGGCGATGCTCTGCATCTACCGGCTGGGCGGGCATGTTCCGACTCCGGGAGTGGATGGCGCGGCCCTCGGCGAGTTCTTCGCGGGCCAGAAGGACTCTCTGTTCGGGCTGTACGACATGTTTGTCGGAGGGAACCTCTCCCAGGCGACCATCTTCGCGCTGGGCATCATGCCGTACATCAGCGCGTCCATCATCTTCCAGCTCCTGACGGCAGTGGTGCCGTTCTTCGAGCGCCTCCAGAAGGAGGGGGAGTCCGGTCGCAAGAAGATTACCCAGTACACGAGGTACGGCACGGTTCTTCTGTCTTTCGTGCAGGGATTCGGTGTCGCGAAGTTCCTGGAGGGTCTCGCTTCGCCGGGTGGAGCCCCGGTGATTCCGAATCCGGGGCTTCTGTTTGAGTTCACCACGGTCGTCACGCTGATTGGCGGGACGGTCTTCGTGATGTGGCTGGGCGAACAGATCTCGGAGCGCGGGATCGGGAACGGGATCTCGCTCATTATCTTCATAGGGATTGTGGCCAGCTATCCGCAGGACACCGTCAATACCGTCCGCTCCGTCATGAGCGGTGCGCTGAATCCGGTCATGATGATCTTCGTTCTCGGGCTGATGGTGGCCATTACCGCATCGGTCATCCTGATCACTCAAGGGCAGCGGCGGATCCCGGTTCAGTACGCGCGTCGCGTGGTGGGCCGCAAGGTCTATGGCGGGCAGAATACGCACATTCCGCTGCGGGTGAACACTGCGGGCGTGATCCCCATTATCTTTGCGCAGTCGATCATCATGTTCCCGAGCACGCTGGCCATGTACTGGCAGGGGAACGAGATCGTGCAGTCGATCGCCGCGAACCTCCGGTTCGGGAGTCCTGTTCACTCGGTTCTCTACGCCACGATCATCATCTTCTTCACCTATTTCTATACGGCCATCATCTTCAATCCGGCGGATCTCGCGGACAACATGAAGAAGCAGGGTGGCTTCATTCCCGGGATTCGTCCCGGCAAGAGGACGGCGGAGTACATCGACAGGATCCTGACCCGAGTCACGCTCCCCGGGGCGTGCTTTCTGGCCGCGATCGCGATCATCCCGTTCCTCATGATCAACTGGTTTGACATTCCGTTCTTCTTCGGAGGCACGGGGCTTCTCATCGTGGTCGGTGTGGGTCTGGACACGCTCCAGCAGATCGAGTCCCACCTGCTCATGCGCCATTATGACGGCTTCCTGAAGAAGGGTCGTCTGCGCGGGCGACGATAGAGCGCGGAGGGCGCTGGCGGTGAATATCTGGGTGTTTCTGGGGCCCCCGGGAGCGGGCAAGGGAACGCAGGCGGTCACGATGGCCGGAGACCTGGGGATGCCCCATGTCTCCACGGGGGATCTCCTCCGAAGAGCGTTGCGGGAAGGAACGGAAGTGGGTATTCGGGCGAAGTCATTCATGGACGCGGGGGATCTGGTTCCCGACGAGGTGCTTCTGGATCTCGTTCGGGGGCGGCTCACCTCGGACGACGCCGCCGGGGGATGCGTGCTGGACGGCTACCCCAGGAATCTCGCCCAGGCGGAGAGTCTCGATGAGATGTTGCGGGAACTGGGGGCGGGAATCGTGGGGGTTCTGAACCTGTCCGTGTCCGAAGAGACGCTGGTGGGTCGGATCGCCGGTCGGCGTTCGGACGAAAGCCGCGTGGATGACGCAGCAGAAACCGTGAGGAACCGAATGCGAGTCTACGAGGAGCAGACGGCGCCCCTGGTGGTCCACTACCGGTCGCGCGGGTTGCTCCTGGATGTGGATGGCGAGCCGGGCGTGGAAGAGGTTCGCGCCGCGGTTCGGAGTGCTGTGGCGGCGGCGTCGTGATTCTCCTGAAGTCCCGTGCGGAAGTGGAGGCCATGAAGGCCCCCGGGAGAATCGTCGCGGAAGCCCACGAGAAGGTGCGAGAGCTGGTCCGCCCGGGGGTGACCACCCGGGAGATTGATCGAGTCGTGGAGGAGCACATTGTGAAGTCCGACGGAACGCCGGCATTCAAGGGTTATCGGGGTTTTCCGGCTTCGATCTGCGCCTCCGTGAACGACGAGGTCGTCCACGGAATCCCCGGATCCAGGGTTCTGGAAGAAGGGGACATCATCGGGGTGGACATCGGGGTGCAATTCGGGGGATTCTACGGGGATGCGGCCCAGACGATCGGCGTCGGGAGCATCTCGCCGGAGGCGGAGCAGCTCCTCCGTGTCACGCGGGATGCGCTCTATGCCGGGATCAAACGGGCTCAGGCAGGGAATTGCGTGGGGGACATCTCCCACGCGGTTCAGGAGCTTGTGGAGGCTGCGGGGTGCTCTGTCGTGCGCACGATGGTCGGCCACGGGATCGGCCGCTCGATGCACGAAGATCCGCAGGTTCCGAACTTCGGGAATCCGGGCTCCGGGCCGAAGATTCGCTCCGGCATGGTAGTGGCCATCGAGCCGATGGTGAACGCAGGCGGACACGAGGTCAGAATGCTCGATGACCAGTGGACTGTCGTGACCGGAGATGGCGGGCTGTCTGCCCACTTCGAGCATAGTGTGGCGATCACAGATGAGGGTCCTGAGATCCTCACCCGTGGCGCCGTCGCAGAGTAAGGGGGCCGGGAATGGCCAAGGAACAGGGGATCCAGGTGGAGGGCACGGTGGTAGAGCCGTTGCCGAACGCCAGCTTCCGCGTGGAGCTGGAGAATGGCCACAAGGTCCTCGCACACATTTCGGGGAAGATGAGGATGCACTTCATCAAGATTCTCCCCGGAGACAAAGTGACTGTAGAGCTTTCGCCCTATGATCTGACCCGGGGACGCATCGTCTACCGGTACAAATGACCCGGGAAAGGCCTGGGAGGAACCCATGAAGTCTCGTACATCGGTAAAGAAAATCTGCAATCAGTGCTATGTCGTGAAGCGTCACGGGGTCGTTCGTGTGATTTGCAAGGCGAATCCCCGGCACAAGCAGCGACAGCTGGTACGCAAGTAGTTCTGGAGGACTAAGGAATGCCGCGCATTGCCGGAGTAGATCTTCCGCCCGAGAAGCGCATGGAGATTGCGCTGACATATATCTATGGGATCGGGCTTTCCACCGCGAAGCAGATCCTCTCGGAGACCAAAGTGGACCCTTCCCAGAAGGCGAAGGATCTGCGCGAAGAGGATACAGCCAAGATCCGGGCCGCGATCGAGAACAACCACAATGTGGAGGGTACGCTCCGGAGTGAGGTCACGATGAACATCAAGCGATTGATGGACATCGGGTGCTATCGGGGGCTGCGGCATCGTCGCTCGCTTCCGGTTCACGGGCAGCGGACCTCCACGAACGCCAGGACTCGCAAGGGTCCGAAGAAGGGCAGCGGAGTGTCCCGCCCGAAGAAGACGTAGTCGGAGGAGGAACAGTTGGCAGACAAGGGCAAAGCGAAGAAAGCCAGACGGCGCAAGGACCGCAAGGTCGAGGCCGTGGGTGTCGCTCACATTCAGAGCACTTTCAACAACACCATCGTGACCATTACGGACACGAAGGGGAATGTCGTTTCATGGTCTTCCTGCGGGAAGGTGGGCTTCAAGGGGTCGCGGAAGAGCACTCCGTTTGCAGCCCAGCTCGCCGGCGAGAACTCGGCGAAGGAGGCTCTGGAACTGGGAATGAAGAGGGTCGAGGTCCGCGTGCGGGGACCCGGCTCCGGCAGAGAGGCGGCCATTCGGTCGCTGCAGGCCGCGGGGTTGGATGTCTCCTCGATTCGTGACGTCACCCCGATCCCGCACAACGGCTGTCGCCCTCCGAAGCGACGGAGAATCTGACGGAAGCGTCCGTTCGCCTTCCGGCGTGCGGACCGGGAACGGGAGACGCGGAGTCACCGCGCTCCACCGGCGGGGCCTGGAGAGGGATGTCCGGCCCAGAGGATGGAACATGGCAAGGAACTTGGACCCGAAGTGCAGGCAGTGCCGTCGGGAAGGCGTGAAGCTCTTTCTGAAGGGCGACCGTTGCCTGACGCTCAAGTGCGCGATCGAGCGGCGCAACTACGCCCCGGGCGATCACGGACGGGACCAGAGAAGGAAGGTCACCGAGTACGGTCTCCAGCTCCGCGAGAAGCAGAAGACCCGCCGGATGTACGGCGTCCTGGAGCGGCAGTTCCGCAACTACTACAAGAAGGCGGCACAGCTCAAGGGAGTCACCGGCGAGAACCTTCTCCGGCTCCTGGAACTCCGGCTGGACAACCTGGTCTACCGGATGGGAATGGCCGCGTCGCGCTGTCAGGCGCGGCAGCTGATTCGGCATCGTCACATGGCCGTCAACGGTCGGACCGTGACGATTCCATCGTATCAGTGCAAGGCCGGAGATCGGATCACGGTGCGCGAGGGCAGCCGCAAGGTGGATGTCATTGTCGGCGCGCTGGAGGCCAAGGACCTGGCGTCCATGGTGTCGTGGCTGAATCTCGAAAAGGACAGCATGACGGGTACCGTGGTTTCGGTGCCGGGCCGGGAAGAGATCCCGGCGCCTGTCAACGAGCAGTTGATCATCGAGCTTTACTCGAAGTAGAGCAGTTCACGCGGCCGCATCAGAGGCGCTTCGGGGGCGGAGCGCCGTGGTTCGGGAAGAAGGTCCCGTCGAGGACCGGGGAACCCGTGCTCAGAGCGGCCCAACGAAAGGAGATCCACCATGAAGTGGAGACCTCTGACAATGCCCAGGAAAGTGGACTTCGACGAGTCTACCCTGACCGAGACCTATGGGAAGATGACCATCCAGCCCCTGGAAAAGGGGTTTGGAACGACAGTCGGGAACGCGCTGCGGCGTGTGCTGCTGTCGAGCCTGCAGGGTGCGTCCGTTGTGTTCACCCGAATCGACGGGGTGGAGCACGAGTTCTCCACGGTGGAAGGCGTCCGTGAGGATGTGACGGAGATCGTGCTCAACCTGAAGAGCCTCCGCTTCCGCTTCGGACAGGACGAGATCCGCAAGGGACGCATTGAGGTAACGGGCGAACAGCGCGTAACCGGCGCCGACCTGGTTCTCCAGCCGGATGTGGAGCTGCTGAATCCGGAGCAGTACATCGCGACCGTGAACAAGGGCGCGAAGCTCTGCCTGGAGATTGGTGTGGGGTGCGGGCGCGGCTACGAACAGGCCGAGAGCCACGACCTCGGGGAGCAGCCTCTGGGGACCATCCTGGTGGATGCGCTCTATACGCCGGTCGTCAAGGTTCGGTACGAAGTGGAGAATACGCGCGTCGGCCAGCGAACGGACTACGACAGCCTCAACATGGAGGTCTGGACGGACGGCTCCATCAATCCCGTGGATGCCGTGGCCCACGCCGCGAAGATCATGAAGGATCACCTCATGATCTTCATCAACTTCGACGAAGAGCCGCAACTCGTGCAGGAAGAGGAAGTCGACGAGGAGTTCGAGCGGATGAAGGAACTCCTGCGGCGGTCCGTCGATGAGCTGGAGTTGAGCGTGCGCTCCAGCAACTGTTTGACCTCGGCGAGCATTCGCACGATTGGCGAACTCGTCCAGAAGACGGAAGGCGAAATGCTGAAGCAGAGGAACTTCGGACGGAAGTCCCTCAAGGAAATCCAGGAGATCCTGGGCGGCATGAACCTTGGATTCGGAATGGATGTTTCGACATGGGTCGAGGCGGGCGCCGGAATCGAGGCGGTGGAAGAAACTCAGGAGACGGGAACCGGGGCTTCCGTATAGTCGGAGCGCGGCGATCCAAGTGGAGAGTGTAAGATGAGACATCGTCGCACGACGGCCAAGCTGGGACGCACGGCGGCCCACCGCAAGGCCATGCTGCGAAACATGGTGACCTCCCTTCTGGAAGAGGGGCGGATCAAGACAACCATCCCGAAGGCGAAGGAAGCGCGTCGTGTCGCCGAACGGATGATCACCTTTGCCAAGCGCGGAGATCTTCACGCGCGTCGGCAGGTGCTCCGGGTCGTTCGAGATCCGAAAGTGGTTGCCAAGCTGTTTGACGAAATCGGGCCCCGTTTTGCGAACCGGCAGGGCGGGTACACCCGCGTCCTGAAGACGGGGTTTCGAAACGGGGACAATGCCCCCATGTCGATTCTGGAGATCCTCACCGAAGATACGGTGAAGGCACCGGCGCGCCCGAAGCGGAAACCCGCTGAGAAGGCGGCGGTTGCGCCTCCTCCTGCGGTAGAAACCGCTCCAGAGGCCCAGGAAGAGGCTTCTGAGGCGACTCAGGCGGAAGAGGAGGACTCCGGAGAGGAGGCTTCCCCGGACGAAGAACCGGAGGCTCCGAAGGACGAGTAAACCCCCGGCCCCGGCGCAGGTGTGGGTTGACTGCCACGGGACGAGGGGCTAATGTATCGGCCTCGGGCTGACGAATCGGGGGAATCGAGCGGGAATCTCGATTCACAAAGGGTGTTTCGATCCTCGGTAGCTCAATGGTAGAGCAACCGGCTGTTAACCGGTTTGTTGCAGGTTCAAGTCCTGCCCGAGGAGCCAGTTTGGCGGACCCACGATGGGCCGCCTCCCTTGCGGGAGGGTTTCCCGCGAAGACGAGTGATCGGGATGGAACGGATGATGCAGTACAATCGCAGCGCCGCAGTCCGAAAGCTCGAGAACAAGTAGGAGTACGGCAATGCGTACGACCGGAACCGTGAAGTGGTTCAGCGATGAGAAGGGCTTTGGCTTCCTGTCCCGTGGCGACGGGGAGAAGGATGTCTTCTGTCACCACAGCGCCATCCAGGGCGAGGGCTTCAAGACTCTCCAGGAAGGCCAGCAGGTTGAGTTCGATGTGGTCGAAGGGCAGAAGGGCCCGGCGGCTGAGAATGTGGTGAGGCTCTAACCTCGGTTGGTGTTCATCGCGCGAAGGAGGGCCCCGCTGGCGAGAGCCGGCGGGGCTCACTGCGTTTGAGGAGGAACCGGTGGCACAGTCGGACTTGGGGGCGGACTGGTACCCTTCCGTAGAGTCGGGCCCGGAGATGGAACTGCGCGAGAAGGCATCGCGCTTTCTGGGGCAGGTCTTTCGTGTCGGAGACGAGTGCGCCGCCGCTGACGCGCTGGCCGCCGTCCGGCGCACTCACCATGCGGCCACACACCACTGCTGGGCTCGCCGACTGGGGGTGCCGGAGGCGGTGCAGGAGAGATTTGATGACGACGGGGAGCCATCCGGGACGGCGGGGGCGCCGCTCCTGACGGTTCTCGCGGGGGCGAACATCTACGGCGTTCTGTTGGTCGTGACGCGCTACTACGGGGGCACGAAACTGGGTCGAGGGGGATTGGCCCGCGCTTATGCGGAGGCGGCCCGGCAGGCGGTCGCGGCCGCACCCCGGCGAGAGGTCTTCCGGGAGACCCGCCTTGCCATCGAGTGTCCCTTCGGAGATGTTGGGGCGGTGGAGGCGGTCCTTGCCCGGGAGGCTGCGCGGGTTCGCGGGACGGAGCGGGAGTTCGCGGAGGATGGCGCGCGCTTTTGCGTGACGGTGCTTCGTGGCGACGCGTCCCCTCTGGAGAGTGCGCTGACGCAGGCCACGGCGGGTCGCGCCCGGGTGGTCCGTCCGGAATGCGCTGATTGAGGGAACGGAAAAGGGAGAAACCATGCGGTCTTTCGGCCCCGGAAGAGCAGGGCTGGCCTTGCTGCTTGTGCTGGCCGCCTGTGGCAAGGAAACCGGCACCGGGCCGGGAGGCTCCGCCCACCCCGCCCCCGACTTTGCCCTGGCGGATCAGAACCCCACTTCATCCACCGCCGGAGAGGCTGTATCCCCCCGGGACCACCTGGACCGCGTCTCCGGTTGGTATTTCGGCTCGGCCACCTGAGGCTACTGTCGCGCCCAGTTTGGGCACCTGGACAGAATGCAGCGGGAACTGGACGGAGAAGGAACGCCCTTGGAGATTGCCCTCGTCGGCGTGAACCGGATGGACAGCGCGGGCGGCAATGAAGAGATCTGCAACGGAAGGGATCTTCCCTGGCTTCAGGATGTAGCAGACCAGAATGTCTGGGGCGTCTGGAGCGTGACCTACCGGGATGTGGTCGTCCTTGACGAGGAGAATGTCCCGGTGGCCGTCTTCAATCTGACGACGGGGGATCTGGGGAATCCGGCCCACTACGACTCTCTGAAGGCCCTCCTGTGGGCAGTAGCGGGCCGCTAGCACTCCTGCCGCAGTGCGGCTTGCTCCACTTCCGTTCCGAGGCGGGAAGCGGACTCAAGAGTCCACAGCACCCCCGTGATTCCCCCCCCCGGGGCGGAATATCGCTTGACCCGAAAGTATAGCGCACGGTAGAATATCCCATCTGCGCGGTGAGTCTCTAGCTCGTGGCGTGCGGTGCTCTATCGACCAGCCATATCCTTCAACGAAGAGGTGCACCGTGTTTCGACTCTCTCCCCCCACTCGATCGCGCCTTTTGCGGCTTGCGGTCGTCTCACTCTCCACGCTGGCCCTGCTCTCGGGATGTGCCCGGGATGCGCGGCAGTCCGATGAAACGCCCACGGGCATTCCTGTCCTTCAGGAGGACGGTCCCGCGACCGCGGCCAGCGGTTCCATGGACTGGGACTCCGGCGTGGACGCAAGCGGCTCGTTCGTGGAAGTCACCAGTGGAGAGTACTCCGTGGTGCTTCGCCCCGGCGATCTGGTTGCGCGTGATGAGTTCGGGAGTGTGGTGTGGAGCATCTCTCCGGCAACGGTCTCTCCCGAGGCGACCGGTCGGGCTACGGTCTTCCCCGGGATGTACGGTTCCGGAGTGGATCTGAAGATTCCCATGGTGCATCGGGATCTTTCGCCTTCCGTGAGTTTCTCCTCTGACCCGGGACTCCCGGCTTCGGCCGTGACGCTGGAGGTGGAGACCGTCGTGGAGCACGACCCGGCATGGACCGCGTTCGCGGACGAGAATGCCGTGTCCCCGGCTCGGACGGCGGCAGTGAACTTCATCTCGTTCCGGAGCGCCGGCGAGACGGTGTTCCACATGGGTCTTCCGTCCGCTGCCGACGCATCCCGAGCGGAGGCTTCCTGGGGGATGCTGAGCGCATCGTCCACGGGCTCGGGGGTGACACGGGTGTCGTCAGGTGTCCTGGCGTCCTGGGCGGCTGCCGCGGACTATCCCGCCACGCTTTCGCCGCGTCTTCGGACCGGGGAGTACACGCCGCTGATCGGGACGTTCCATCTGGCTCCGGCTGTTCCGGGCGGAGACACCGCGAACCTTGCGGTGACCTACACGGATCAGGTCCACAACATGCTCGATATCCACATCAACTGGGGAGATGGTGTGGTCGAGGATTTCCAGGACAACATGCCGGTGCACAAGCTTCACCAGTACGAGGACACGGGTACTTACCATGTGCTGTTCCGGATCACGAATGCGGCCGGGACTGCCCAGGCTGACGGATATGTCGATGTCGTATCACGGAGTTCCCAAGTGGGTCCGGGGTATGAATTCAGCACCATTCAGGCCGCCATTGACGCGGCTCCCGCCACCAACTGGAAGATCTCGGTCCACCCGGGCACTTACTACGAGAGTCTGGATCTTCTGGGCAAGTCGATCCAAATCGTCGGCGTCGGCCCCCGCGACAGCGTGATCGTGGACGGCGGCGACGCGGAACGCGTCGTGAACGCAAACAGTGGTGAGACGCTCGATACCATTCTGGAGGGAATGAGCTTCACCAACGGCCGTGAGGGCAACGGGGGCGCACTCCTGGTGGAGGACAGCTCCGCGCTCACGGTGACGAACTGCGAGTTCCGAGACAACTACGCCGACAGTAACGGCGGCGCGGTGTTTGTCAACAACAGCTCCAACCTCGTCATGTCGGACTCGTATCTTGGTGGCAACTACTCCGACTATGACGGCGGCGCCGTGGTCGTGGAAGGTGGTTCCCAGTCGACCTTCCAGAATTGCGTGTTTGACGACAACTACGCCGACGACGACGCAGGCGCCCTGGATGTAGACAACGACGGCGGCTCCTCTTCCGCAGTACTCATCGGGTGCACCTTCTCGGATAACGAGTCCGACGATGAGGGCGGGGCGCTGCGCTTTTACGCCAGCAGTGGCACGGTGACCAACTGCGCCTTCACGGGGAGCTTCGGCTACGACGACGGTGGAGCGGTGATCGTCGACGATCTGGATGACCCCGCTCAGGTCGTTCATTTCACGGACTGCCTGTTCGAGAACAACGAGTCCGACGATGCGGGCGGCGCCGTCCACTTCGAGGGCGGCGGTAGTGATTCCCCCCCCATCACCTTCACGAACTGCGTCTTCCGGGGCAACTACGCTCCCGATGACGACGGCGGCGCAGTCTGCATCTGGAGCAACTCGGTGTCGTTCTTCTCCTGCGAGTTCGATTCCAACACAACAGACGATGACGGAGGCGCCATCAATTCGGAAGGTGACCATCTGATTGTGCAGGACTGCGTCTTCACCCGGAACACGGGAGACGATGGCGGCGCGATTAAGCACAGCCAGGGAACCCTCTCCGTGAGCGGTTCCACCTTCGGTGGCAACCACGCGAGGTATGAAGGCGGCGGGATGGATATCTGGAATGGCACCTCCTCGGTGACGCTCACCGCCTCCTTCTTCTGCGGGAATGTGGCGGACGCTGACTCGTTGACGAACCACATCGGTCCGGCCGGTTTTGTCGGAGACAGCACGAGCACTTTCTTCGACTCCTGTCCGTAGAGGGTGCCCTCTCCGGGGTTCTCCCCGGCGCAGTTTGAGCCCCGGCGGGGAGACCCGCCGGGGCTTTCTGTATCCGACCCCCTCCGCGATTCCTTCCGCATCCGGGTGCGCTCGGGTACGCTCCCGGTGGCGGGGTCTCGCGCCCCCTGGCGGAGGAAGACATGCGGGTTCGGCACGCGTCCGGAGTGCTCTACGGTTTGCTCGCCGCGTTCATGATCGCGCAGGGAAGCTGGTGGGCGCTCTTCCTGCACCGGCAGGCCGCCGTCGAGGAGGAGCGCCGCCTTGCCGCGCTTGCACGGGAAGCGGATCGCGCGGAGGCCGTGCTGGACTCGCTGGCCGTGTCCGGCTCGGACCCGGTGGCGGCCGATCTTCGTGAGCGCTTTCCGGGCGTCGGCTTCGAAATCTCCGGTGAGTTCCCCCGTGCGTTTGTCTCCGAGACGGCCCGGGCCGCGGCACGCCACGAGGCCTACCGCGAGCGCCGGATGTTCCTTTACGAGGGGGCGTTCTTCCTTCTCGTGCTGGTGGGGGGGAGCGCGGTTCTGGTGCGCGCCCGGCTCCGGGAGAACGACTACCGCCGCGCGCGGGAGCTCTTCCTCGCGGGTGTCACGCACGAGTTCAAGACACCGCTGGCGAGCCTTCGCCTCTACACCGAGACGCTGGATCGCCCGGACCTCGGCGATGAGGAGCGCGGCCGAATCCGCGGGCTTCTCGTAAGAGATGTGCAGCGTATGGAGCGTCTGGTGGGGCAGGTTCTGACGGCCGCGCGCGACCGGCCGTCCCGGGCGCACTTGCGGGAACCCTTTGACCTTTCCGAGGAAGCGGAGGCCGTGCTGCGCGGGATGGAGGGGTTCCTGACGCGGGAGAGTGCGCGCCTTGTCACGGAGTTGCCGCGAGGCCGCTCGGTCAAGGGTGAACGGGCCGCTTTTTCGATCGCGCTTCGGAATCTCGTGGAAAACGCGGTGCTGCATTCCCCGCAACCCGCTGAGGTTCGCGTGACGCTGTCATCGGAGAGCGCGTGGCACCGGGTTTCCGTTCGGGACCGCGGACCCGGGATTCCGCGTCGCCACCGTCGAAGCATCTTTCGCGGGTTCTTTCGAATCGAAGCAGAGGACGCATCCTCTTCACGAGGCGCCCGCGGCACCGGGCTCGGACTTTATCTCGTGAAGCGAAACGCGGAGGCGCTCGGGGGTCGCGTGGAGGTTCGCAGCGGGTCGGACGGCGGGTCCGTCTTCACGCTGGTGCTCCCGGCGTACTTCGGAGGAGAGGCGTTGTGAAGAAGCGCATCCTTCTCGTGGAAGACGACGACCGCCTGGCCGACGGGCTGCGCCTCAATCTGGAACTGGACGGTTACGAGCCGATCGTGGCGCAGTCCGCGGAAGAAGGGCTTCGCTACTGGGAGCGCGGGGGCGTGGATCTCATTCTGCTCGATGTGATGCTGCCCGGCGCGGACGGGTTCGACCTGTGCCGCCGCATCCGTGCCAAAGGCGGGCGTGTCCCGATTCTCTTCCTGACCGCACGCGGCCACAAGGACGACCGCATTCGTGGTCTGGAGAGCGGCGGGGACGATTACATCGCCAAGCCGTTCGAGCTGCGCGAGCTTCGCGCCCGCATCAAGAGCGCACTCCGCCGATCCGACTGGACGCAGGCCGCGGTTTCGCCCCGGTTGCTGGATCTCGGCGACCGCCGGGCGGATCTCCGCTCCGGCGAGGTCACCTCCCCCCGGGGGACGGAGCGGCTGGGAGAGAAGGAACTCGGGATTCTGCGCGTACTGGCGGAAACCCGGGGCGAGGCGGTCCTGCGTCACGACCTGATCGACCGCGTCTGGGGCTTTGACGCGTCCCCGTCCACGCGCACCGTCGACAACTTCGTCGTGCGCCTGCGGAAGGTGCTGGAGCCGGATCCCGCGAACCCCGTGCATATCCTCACGGTGCGCGGCGTGGGGTACCGGCTGCAGGGGTGACGCCCCCGCCGAGCGCGGGACCGCTCCCGGAAGAGTGTCGGCGTGCACTCAGCGCCTTTTTCACTCCCGTGACACTTCCATGACGATGGACTCTTCCGGCCGGGTATCTTGATCCAGTTCAATCGGAGGGAGGTCTGCCATGGTGCCGGAGGCTTCGAAGAAGGTGCTGCGGGTGGGGACCCGGGGAAGCGACCTCGCGCTCTGGCAGGCGCGCCACATTGAGGGATTGCTCGCGGCATCGGGGCATGCCTCGGAGCGGGTTGTCCTCACGACTCGGGGCGACCGGATCGACGACCTCCCCTTCGCCAGGATGGAAGGGAAGGGGTTCTTCACGCGCGAACTGGAAGACGCGCTTCTGGAAGATCGCGTGGATCTTGTGGTGCATTCGCTGAAGGATCTTCCCACCGAGATGCCAGACGGGCTGGTGACCGGTGCGCTCGTGGGGCGTGCCAACCGCCGGGATCTTCTCCTCGCAACGCCGGGTGCGGTGGATCCGGAGAGGGTCGCAGCCGGGGAGCTTCTGCCGCTCACCGCGGGGGCTGTCGTCGGAACGAGTGCCGTTCGGCGGAAAGCGCAGATCCGTGCGCACCGGGCGGATCTGCCGGTCGCCGAACTGCGCGGGAATGTGCCGACGCGGGTTCGAAAGCTGCGGGAGGGCGGCTACGACGCCATCCTCATTGCGAGTGCCGGAGTGGACCGGCTGGATCTGGACCTTGCCGGGCTCAGCCCGTTTGTTCTGGACGATGCGGCCTTCGTCCCCGCGCCGGGGCAGGGGATGCTGGCCGTGCAATGCCGGGAAGAGGGGGCGGTTCGGGAGATCCTCTCCAGGCTGCACTGCGCGGAAGAGGCACGCTTCGTTGAGGCGGAGCGGAGCCTTCTGGGGCTTCTGGGCGGCGGTTGCCAGCTTCCGCTGGGAGCGTCTGCCGGTCCGGGGCCAAAGGGCGCGCTCCTCACCGTCTTCTGGGGGACGCCCGATGGCGAAGCCCTTCGGTTCACGCTGGACGGAGCCGACCCCGCGCAACTGGCGACGGAAGCGCGGGACCGCATTCAGGCGGCTGCCCGGGAGGCGGGCGCATGAAGCCGCGCGTCGTTCTCACACGAAGCCGGGAAGCTTCGGAGGAGTGGAGGCGGCGGCTCGAAGGCGCGGGCGTGGGGGTTCTCGTGCTCCCCCTGATCGCGCACGAGCCGCTCTCCATTCCGCAGCCACTCCCCGGTCGCCCGTTCGACTGGATTCTCTTTGCGTCTCCTGAATCGGTCCGTGCGTTCTTCCGCGCAGGACTGGATGCCGTCGTGAGTGAAGACGGCACGCGCATGGGCGTTCTCGGCCCCGGCACCGGCGCCGAACTCGCCCGCCACGGCGGCGTGGACGATCTCCGGGTTCGGACACGCGACGGAGCCGAGTTTGCGCAAGCCTTCACGGACACCGTCCCCGCGCCGACCGCCGTCCTGGTGCCCGGCCCGAAGGATCCCCTACCGGAGCTTGCCTCCGGACTTCGAGCTGCCGGGCATCAGGTCGTCGAGTTGGCGCTGTATCGAACCGTCGCATGCCGTCCGCCCGACACCCCGGAAGATCCCTTTCGCGAAGGAGACCGGGTCTTCTTCGCAAGCCCGTCCGCGGTTCGTGCGTTTTGTGCCGCGTATGGACCGCACGCTGTCCCGTGTGTCGCCATCGGAGCGACGACCGCCGCCGCCGCGAAGGAGGCCGGGTTGGACCCGGCCGTTGCGGAGCGGCCTGATCTGGAGTCACTCATGGCGGCCGCCGGGCTTCCATTCGGAAGTCCGCGACCCGAGCCGGAGGCCACACGATGAATCTCACGCACCGTCCCCGGAGACTTCGCCGAACGCCGCTTCTTCGAGAAATGATGGCGGAAACGGAAACCCACCCGCGCCGTCTCGTGACGCCGCACTTTGTCGTCCCCGGCGAAGGCGTGGACGAGGAGATCGCGTCGATGCCGGGCGTGCGTCATGTGTCGGTCGATCGGCTGGTGGAAGAAGTGCGAAGCGATGTGTCGCTGGGGCTGAAGTCGCACCTTCTCTTCGGCGTGCCGGAGTCCAGGGACGAAGCGGCCAGCGCCGCCGTGGACCCGGATGACCTCGTGCCGCGGGCCGTCCGCGCGTTGAAGGACGCATTCGCGGAGGAGACCGTGGTGATCACCGATGTGTGCCTGTGTGCGTACACCACTCACGGGCACTGCGGGCTCCTTGCGGAGGACGGCACGGTCGACAACGACTCCAGCGTGGAGCGACTGGCCGGGATGGCGCGGGTTCATGCCGACGCGGGAGCGGACCTGGTGAGTCCCAGCGACATGATGGACGGACGAGTCGGGCGGATTCGCGAAGTGCTGGACCATGCCGGGCACACGGACACGGGCATCCTCGCGTACTCCGCCAAGTTCGCGAGCGCGTACTACGGGCCGTTCCGGGACGCTTGCGACAGCGCGCCTGCCGGCGACCGGAAGACCTACCAGATGGACTGCCGCAATGCGCGGGAGGCGCTTACCGAGACGATGCTGGATATCGAGGAGGGTGCGGACATCGTCATGGTGAAGCCGGCGCTGGCCTATCTGGATGTCGTGGCGGCCGTCCGGGCCGAGAGCCTGAAACCGGTGGCTGTGTACAATGTCAGCGGCGAGTACTCCATGGTGAAGGCGGCCGCCGCGGCCGGGCTGGTGGAGGAAGCCGCGCTGGTTCGAGAGAACCTGCTGGCCATGCGTCGTGCGGGTGCGGACCTGATCGTCACTTATCACGGGCGGGAAGCGATTCGGGAGGGCTGGCTGTGAACGACGCGATGAACAACGCCACCTGGTGGGAGCGAGCCCGGCGTGTCATTCCCGGCGGCGTGAGCAGTCCCGTGCGCTCGTTCGGGTCTGTCCACGGCGACCCGATCTTCTTCGCGAGCGCCAAGGGGAGCCGCTTCACCTCCGAAGACGGGAGCGAATACCTGGACTGGTGCCAGAGCTGGGGGCCGCTCATTCTGGGGCACGCCCACCCGGATGTTCTGGAGGCTGTCGCGGAGGCTGCCGCGGAAGGCATGAGCTTCGGAGCGCCGGGGCGCCGGGAAGTGGAACTGGCGGAGGCGGTGCTTCAGAAGCTGCCGTTCTTTGACCGCGTGCGTTTCACGAGTTCCGGGACGGAAGCGGTCATGAGCGCCATTCGCGTGGCGCGCGGGTTCACCGGGCGGGATCGGATCGTCAAGTTCGAGGGATGCTATCACGGGCACTCCGACGCGCTCCTCGTGGAAGCGGGAAGCGGGCTGGCGACTTTCGGAACGCCATCCAGCGCGGGGGTTCCCGAGGACTTCACGCGACACACCACGGTGCTTCCGCTGGACCATCCCGAGCGCCTCGCGGAGTTCTTTTGCGAGCACGGGGATGAAGTGGCCGCGCTCGTCATCGAACCGATCCCGGCGAACGCCGGCCTTCTCCCGCAGCGGCCGGAGTTCCTGCGTCTCTGCCGGGAGTTGACGGAGCGGCACGGCACGCTTCTCCTCTTCGACGAAGTGATCACCGGCTTCCGTGTCGCGCCCGGGGGGGCGGCGGAACTCTTGGGGATCACCCCGGACCTTTGCACTTACGGGAAGGTGATCGGGGGCGGAATGCCGGTTGGCGCCTTCGCGGGGAAGGCGGAGATCATGGCGCAACTGGCGCCGGAAGGGCCGGTCTATCAGGCCGGAACGCTGAGTGGAAACCCCGTGGCGATGGCGGCGGGCCTTGCCACGCTCCGCCGCATGGAATCCGACGGGTTCCACGCGGAACTGGAGCGGAAAGGCGCGCTTCTGGAAGCAGGGCTTGCGGAGGCAATCCGGGATACCGGGACGGCAGCCAGCGTGGTGCGCGTGGGGTCACTCTTCTGGATCGCGTTTCAGGAGCACCCGCCGCGCGCGTTCGCCCAGATCGGGAAAGACGGGATTCGCGCGTACGCGGACTTCCACCGGGAGATGCTGGGCGAAGGCGTGTATCTCGCGCCGTCCGGTTATGAGGTGGGCTTCCTCTCCGCCGCGCATTCGGAAGAGGACATTGCGCGCACCGCCCGGGCCGCGCGTCGCTCGCTGGAGGCCGTCTCGGCCGGAGCGGAACGATGAAGGCCGCCACGGGGACCGCCCCGTTTCTGGCGGCGCTGCGCGGTGAGCGGCCGTCGCGCCGGCCTGTCTGGATCATGCGGCAGGCGGGCCGGTATCTTCCCGAGTATCAGGAACTCCGCCGCTCGGCCACCTTTGAGGAACTCTGCACGACACCGGAGCTTGCGTGTGAAGCCACGCTTCAGCCGCTTCGCCGGTTCGATCTGGACGCGGCCATTCTCTTCAGCGACATCCTGGTTCCGCTGGCGCCGATGGGCGCGCCGTTCGTCATCGAGGAGGGCGGGCCGAAGACGCCGCACCCGATTCGCACCGACGCGGATGTGCAGAACCTTCGCGTGGTGGACCCGCGCGAGGAGATTCCGTTCGTTGCCGATGCCGTTCGCCTCCTCAAGCGGGAACTGGGCGATACGCCGCTGATCGGGTTTGCGGGAGCACCGTTCACGCTGGCGGCCTACCTCGTGGAGGGCGGCGGCAGCCGGGACTTCCTGCACTTGAAGCGGATGCTCTTCCGGCGGCCGGATCTTCTGGAGCGGCTGCTGGATCTTCTTGCGGATCAAGTGGCCGACCACCTGAAGATGCAGGTGGAGGCCGGGGCGGACGCGGTACAGCTGTTCGACACCTGGGGGGGCATTCTCTCTCCGGCCGATCACGAGCGCTTCATTCTGCCGCGTCACCGGCGCATCTTCGACGCGCTGGCCGGACTCGGCGTGCCGAAGATTCTCTTCACGAAGGGGGGCGGTCCCTTCCTTCCAGCCCTGGCGACGGCCGGAGCCGACGCGCTGGGTCTCGACTGGCTGACGCCCATTCCGGATGCGCTGAAACGCACGGGAGCCCTTCCCGTGCAGGGGAATCTGGATCCGCACGCGCTCTTTGCTCCGAAGAAGGAACTGGCGCGTCGCGTGGCGGAGATCTGCCGGGAGGGCGATGCGGCCCCCGGGCATGTGTTCAACCTGGGGCACGGCATCTTCCCGACGGCGCCGATCGAAGCGGTGGAGACGGTGGTGGAGACGGTCCACGCGCATGTTCCCGGAGGCGTATCGTGATCGGCGACATCCCCGCCGCGCTGCTTCGAAAGTACGACCGCCCCGGCCCACGCTACACGAGTTATCCCACCGCACCCGTGTGGACGGATCGCTTCGGCGAGGAGGAGTACCGGGACGCGCTGGCGGAGGTGGCGGACCGCCCGGCGGACGACCTGTCGATCTATTTTCATGTGCCGTTCTGCGCGAGCCACTGCGACTACTGCGGATGCAATGCGCTGGTCTCGCGGGAGGACGGAGCTCGGGACGCGTATCTGGACCGGGTGGAGCGGGAGGTGGAGCGAGTCACGGCCGTTCTGGGCCGCGGGCGGCGCGTGACCCAGCTTCACTGGGGCGGAGGGACACCGAACTTCCTCCGCGACGGACAGATTCGCCGCGCGATGTCCATCTTTCGGCGTGCGTTCGAGGTGGCTCCGCGTGCGGAAGTTTCGATCGAGATTGATCCCAGAATCGGAACGGCGCACCAGATGGAGCACCTCCGCAGTGCCGGATTCAATCGCGTGAGTCTGGGCGTTCAGGACTTCAATCGGGATGTGCAGCAAGCCATCGGGCGCCTCCAGCGGGAGTCCAGGACGCGGGCACTCTACGCCTCATGCCGGGGGGTGGGGTTTGACAGCGTGAATCTGGATCTCGTGTATGGGCTCCCGAATCAGACGCTCGACTCCTTTGGCGCCACGCTGGACGGCATTCTGGACCTCGCGCCCGACCGCGTGGCCTGTTACGGCTACGCCCATGTTCCCTGGGTGCGCCCCATGCAGGCGAAGCTGGAAGAAGCGCGAATGCCGACGCCCGACGAAAGGGTCGCCCTTTTCCGGCTGGCGGTGGAACGGTTCAC
>JASLLL010000031.1 GCA_030747075.1 Gemmatimonadota bacterium | reverse complement strand
CTATCCGCCATGAGATCCTGCAACTGCCCGAGGACGGTGGCCTTGACGGAGAGGTTCTCGACGACCGCCTCGACCGCGATGTCCGACCCTTCGGCCGAAGCCAGATCCGTGGACGCCTGGATCCGGGCGACGGCGGCATCTCGATCCGCTCCGTCGAGCTTTCCCTTCTCCACGAACTTGCCGAGGCTCTTCGTAATGGTCGCGACGCCCTTCTCCAGAACGGCTTCATTCACATCGACCAGCGCGACATCTCTGCCCGACAGCGCGAAGACCTGCGCAATTCCGCTTCCCATCGTGCCCGCGCCCACAACTCCGGTTTTGGCAAACTCCATCTGTTCTGTCTCCCCCGGGCGATCCCCGGATCTCATTTCGCCTCGGAGAGGAGCCCCCACACGAGGGCCCCTCCCCCGAACAGCGCCCCGCCTGAGACGGCGAGGAGGATTCCCACCGCGCGCCGCCGGGGGCGCGTCAAACTCTCCGACGGGTCTTGTGAACCCGTCGGCGTTCCGCGAAAAACGGCCCGCACGGCCACAAACGGCCGCCCCCCGGCGAGCAGCGCTCCCACCACGATGGCCAGGAGTCCCTCCGTGGTCAGCGCGTCCACAAACACCCGGAGACGCGCACCCTCACCAAACGGCCCGAAGACCACCACGCCAGCGGTTCCCGCCGCAGTCAGCGCGAGCAGCGCCGCCGAGCGCAACCCCCACTCCCGCCACGGAACGCCGCCGGAGTCCGGAACCCTCTCGACCACGCTCAGTCCATCTCGACGGCCATCGCCACGGCGTTCCCCCCGCCGAGGCAAAGCGCCGCCATCCCCTTCTTCGCGCCGCGATCCTGCATGGCGTGAAGAAGCGTCACGAGAATCCGCGCGCCGGAACACCCGATGGGGTGCCCCAGAGCCACAGCCCCGCCGTTCACATTCACCTTCGCCGGATCCGCGCCGATCTCCTGCACCACCGCCATCGCCTGCACGGAGAATGCCTCGTTCAGCTCAATGAGGTCGTAGTCATGGATGGCGAGACCGGTCTTCCCGAGGAGGTTCTTCACCGCCTCGACCGGCGCCATCATGACCCACTCCGGCGCGACGCCACCCACGGCATAGTCCACGATCCGCGCGATGGGCTTTGCGCCCGCCGCCTCCGCCGCCGCCGCCGACATCACGACCAGCGCCGCTCCCGCGTCATTCACGCCGGGAGCGTTGCCGGCTGTCACGGTGCCGCCCTTCTGGAAGGCGGGCCGCAGTTTCGCCAGCGCTTCCACCGAAGAGTCCGGGCGAACCGCTTCGTCGGTCTGGAAGACGATGGGATCCCCTTTGCGACGCGGCACCTCGTACGGGACGATCTCCGCGTCGAACTTCCCGGCCTCGGCTGCCGCCGCCGCCTTCCGATGACTCTCCACCGCGTAGGCGTCCTGCTCTTCCCGCGCGATGCCATACTTCTCGGCGACGATTTCCCCGGTGTTTCCCATGTGGAAGTCCTTGAAGGCGCACCACAGTCCGTCGTGCACCATCGAGTCGAGGAGCTTCCCGTGCCCCAGTCGGTATCCCGTGCGCGCCGCGGGCGCGAGGTAGGGCGACAGGCTCATGTTTTCCATCCCGCCCGCCACCATGCACGACTGGTCCCCGGCGCGGATCGCCTGCGCTCCGAGCGCGACGGCCTTCAAGCCGGACCCGCACACCTTGTTGATGGTCATGGCCGCCGCGGTCTCCGGGATCCCGCCCCCCATGGCCGCCTGCCGCGCCGGCGCCTGCCCGACGCCGGCCGGAAGGACACACCCCATGATCACTTCTTCCACAAGATCCGGGGAGATCCCCGACCGCTCCACCGCCGCGCGAATGGCCGCGGCCCCGAGCTTCGGCGCCGCCTCACCCGCCAGCGTTCCCTGGAATCTCCCGATGGCGGTTCTCGCCGCTCCGACAATGACCGCTTCCCGATCCTTCGACATCACTTTGCTCCTTCCCGTGAGTGCTTCCGGCCCGGGCGACCCGCAATCCCCCCTGTCAGGAGTCCCGCAGAAGCGCCCGGCTGATGATCACCCGCTGGATCTCGGAGGTTCCCTCTCCGATCTCCGTGATCTTTGCGTCACGCATGAACCGCTCCACGGGGAACTCGCGCGAGTATCCGTACCCCCCGTGAATCTGGATGGCCTTGTGGCAAGCCCGGTGCGCCGCTTCCGAGGCGTACAGTTTCCCCATGGACGCTTCCGTCGCGTACGACTCGCCGCGGTCCTTCAGGATGGCCGCCCGATGCACCAGAAGCCGTGCGGCGTCGATCTCGGTGGCCATGTCCGCCAGCATGAACTGAAGAGCCTGGAAGGCCGCGATCGGCCGTCCGAACTGTTCCCGTTCCTTCGCATAGCGAATCGCCTGCTCCAGCGCCGCGCGCCCCAGTCCCAGCGCCATGGCTCCGATCGAGATCCGTCCCATGTTCAGGATTTCCATGAACTGCTGGAAGCCGCGGTTCACTTCGCCGAGGACCATCGATTCATGAACGCGAACATCGGTCATGAAAAGCTCCACCGTGTTCGATCCGCGGCAACCCAGCTTGTCGTACTCCGCGCCGACCTCCAGTCCTTCCGCATCGGCCTCGACAAGAAACGCGGTGATCCCGTTGGTGCCCGCGTCCGGATCCGTCTTGGCGGTCAGCGTGTACACCCCGGCGACGCCGCCGTTGGTCATCCACGCCTTCTGGCCGTTCAAGACCCAGTGGTCGCCATCGCGCTCGGCACGCGTCTCCATTCCGCCCGCGTCCGATCCCGCATTCGGCTCGGTCAGACCGTAGCCGCCCAGGATTGCCCCGGTCGTCAGGCGGCGCAGGAACTTCTCCTTCTGTTCCTCCGAACCAAACGCATCCACCGGCCCACACCCCAGCGTGGTATGTGCGGCCATCGTCAGTGCCGTGGACCCGCAGACGGCGGCCACTTCCTCCACCGCCAGCGCATAGGCCAGATAGTCCAGGCCCGCGCCCCCCCACTCTTCCGCGTAGGGGATCCCGAGCAGCCCCAGCTCCCCCATCTTGCGGACGATCTCCGCCGGGAACTCTTCCTTCGCGTCAATCTCCGCGGCGCGCGGGGCGATTTCCTGCGCCGCGAAGTCCCTCACCATGCGCTTCAGCAGGCGATGGTCTTCATCCAGGTGAAACATCCTCGCTCCTTCCCCGGAGTTCCCGGGGCTTCCGGCCTCCGCCGGTTCAGCAAGTCATTTCGGCGACCCGTTCGCCGACAATCAGCTCCGCTCCGGTCGCCGCAACCACCTCTTCCACGCTGAACTCCGGATTCACCTCCACCAGAGCCAGCCCGTCCGTCGTGACATCCATGACGGCCATTTCGGTGATGATCCGATCCACCACGCCCACGCCGGTCAGCGGAAGCGTGCATTCGTCCAGGATCTTCGGCGAACCATTGCGCGCCGCATGCATCATGGCCACGAGGACGCGCTTCGAACCGGCCACGAGATCCATGGCGCCGCCCATGCCCTTGACGACGGCTCCGGGGATCATCCAGTTCGCAAGGTTGCCCTTCCGGTCCACCTCCATCGCACCGAGGACCGTCATGTCCAGATGGCCACCCCGGACGATCCCGAACGACAGGTCCGACGAGAAATACGAGCAGCCCGGATTCTCGGTGATCGTTTCCTTTCCGGCGTTGATGAGGTCCGCGTCCTCCTCCCCCTCGAGAGGGTACGGCCCGATCCCCATCATCCCGTTCTCCGAGTGGAGCGTGATGTGAATGGACTCGGGAACAAAACCGGCACACAAAGTAGGGATGCCGATTCCCAGATTCACATAGTCCCCGTCAGAGAACTCACGCGCCACTCGCCTGGCGATGAACTCTTTTTTCGATACGCTTTTCATAGATTTCGCCCTGGAAAACGGTTTCCACGAACACGCCGGGAGTGGCGATCATCTCAGGATCCAGTGCTCCCGGCTCGACCAGCTCTTCCACTTCGGCGAAGGTGTGCTTCGCCGCCATCGCCATCATCGGGTTGAAGTTCCGTGCCGTCATTCGATAGACGAGATTCCCGTGCGAATCTCCCCGCCATGCCTTCACAAAAGCAAAGTCCGCAAGGAGCGGCGCTTCCAGCAGGTATTCCCGCCCGTCAAAGACGCGCTTCTCCTTCCCCTCTTCCACCAGCGTGCCAACTCCCGTGGGCGTGTAGAACCCCGCAATCCCCACACCGCCGGCCCGGATCCTCTCCGCAAAGGTGCCCTGCGGAACGAGCTGCACTTCGATGGACCCTTCGATCATGGCCTTCTCGAGAACCGGGTTCTCCCCGACATAGGTGGAGACCATTCTTCGGACCTGTCCGTGGTTGATGAGAAGGCCCACGCCGAAGTCCGCGACGCCCGCGTTGTTGCTGACAATCGTCAGATCCTTCGCGCCATGATCCACCAGAAGGCGAATGAGATTCTCCGGGATCCCGCAGACCCCGAACCCGCCCATCATGAGGGTGGCTCCATCCGGGATCTTCCCGACGCAGTCCGCCGGAACCCCGAGCTTGTCCGACATGGTCTCCTCCGTTTGCTGCCCGGACGAGGCTGATCCTCCCCGCCCGACGGGTCTCAGAAGGCCAGAAGCGCGGCCACGAAGATCGGGCCGGTGAGCAACATGACCAGTACCGTGTATCCCATAATGTCCCTCGCTCGCAGTCCCGTCACCCCCAGAAGCGCCAGCGCCCAGAACGGCTGAAGGAGGTTCGTCCAGGCATCTCCGTACGCGAGCGCCATGACGGCCTTCTCCAGCGGGACCCCCAGCCGGGCCGCGGCCTCCACCACCACCGGTCCCTGCACGCCCCACTGCCCCCCTCCGGAAGGCACGAAGACATTGACGATTCCCGCCGAGAAGAACACCGCCACGGGAAACGCCCCCGGCCCGGTGGACGCCCCGATCTCCGCCATTCGCACCAATAGCCCGGAGGCCTTCATGGCCCCCAGAATCCCCGCGTAGAAGGGAAACTGCAGCAGAATCCCGGATACGCCGCGCACGGCCCCGGCCACCGCGCGCGCGTACGAACCCGGCGACCCGTGAACGGCCAGCCCCAGAAACAGGAAGGCGAAGTTCACGAAGTTGAAGTCCACCGCCCGGAATCCACCCTCCGCCAGGCGAATCCCGACAAGGAGAAGCCCGCCCGCCGCGACGAGTCTCCCGAGAACCACGCTCTCCTCCGCCCGGAGTGCCGGAGTCCTGTCGGGAGGCGGCTCACGATTCGGCGCGACACCCGCCGAGAGCACTCCCCGGGGCGCCGGGGTTGCCTTTCCGCGCGGGGCCATCCACGCCACAATGAGCGGAACCGCCACGACCAGTGCCGCCGCCACGACCAGATTGAGCGAGGACCCCAGCGTGTCCGCCAGGGGGACCACGCCGATCCGGTCCTCCAGAAAGTGGCCGGGTGTGGAGATCTTCAGAGGAGCCGAGCCGGTGAGACCGCCATGCCACGAGACGAAGCCCGCATACGCCCCCGCCACCACCAGCGGGTAGTGAAGAGGGCGATTCGCCTCCGCCGCCGCACGCCCGATCTCCCGCGCCAGAAGGGCGCCGAGGATGAGACCGAGTCCCCAGTGAAGCAGCGACACCACCACCGACACCAGCGCGGCCAGCCCGGCCGCCGATCGGGTGCCGCGAGGCAGACGCGCCAGAGCGGTGATGGCTCGATGCACCGGGCCGCTGGAAGCGAGCGCATGCCCGGTCACCAGGACCATCGCCATCTGCATGGCAAAGGTGAGGAAACCCCAGAAGCCGTCCCCCCAGCCTCGAAGAACGAGAAGCGGCGTGGCCCCCGGCATGGCCATGCCGAGACCGAGGGTGGCGACGGTCAGCCCCAAGACGAGCACAAACGGTCCGGGCATCCAGCGTTCGGCCCATGCCGCAAAAGAGGCGCCCAGTCGCTCGATCACTCTTCGGCTGCTCCTTCTCGAAACGCCTCCACTCTCTCCCGGATGAACCGGACCACCTCCCGGGTATCCGTGCCCGGGCCGAAGATCCCCGCAACGCCGCCTTCGCGAAGAGCCGCCGCGTCCGCATCCGGAATGATCCCCCCGCCGACCACCAGGACTCCCGCGGCATCCGCCCCCCGCAGGAGTTCCACCACGCGCGGGAAGACCGTCATGTGGCTGCCGGAGAGCGTGGACAGCGCCACGACATCCACATCCTCCTCGACGGCGGCCTCCACCACCTGGTCGGGAGTCTGATGCAGTCCTGTATAGACCACTTCCATGCCCGCATCCCGCAGCGCCCGGGCGATCACTTTCGCCCCCCGGTCGTGCCCGTCCAGTCCGGGCTTTGCCACAAGAACCCGGATCAAGGCGCCTCTCCGGCCTTCGCCCTGCGCGCCGCCACTTCCTCCTCCATGTACTCCACAAACTCCGTGAGCGGCGTCCCCGGGCCAAAGAGTCGCCCGACGCCCCTGTCTGCCAGGGCCGCCATGTCCTCCTCCGGAATGACGCCTCCGCCGGTCAGGAGCACATGTCCCAGACCCCGGTCCGCAAGCTCCTTCTGCACGCGTGGGAGGATCGTCATGTGCGCGGCGGACAACAGGCTCACGCCGACCACATCCGCGTCCTCCTGCAGGGCGGCCTCCGCGACGCTTCCCGGTGTTTGCCGAAGCCCCAGGTAGATCACTTCCATCCCGGCATCCTGAAGCGCCCGGGCCACCACGCGCACTCCTCGGTCGTGTCCGTCCAGGCCCACCTTCGCCACGATCACGCGAATGGGTCGACCGGGGGATTTCTCGGCCATCCTCATCTCCAGACGCCGTCAGACCACGGCCGGTTCAAGGTACTCGCCATAGACGCCGCGACACACTCCCACAATCTCGCCGAGCGTCGCGTACACCTCTACGGCGCCCAGGAACGCGGGCATCATGTTCTCGCCCGCCCTTGCCGCCTCTTCCACCCGTGCCAGTGCCCGCCCGACTGCTTCCGGGTCGCGCCTCTCACGCAGCGCCTTCACACGCCCGGCCTGTTCCTCTTCCATGCGATCGGGAATCCGAAGCGTCTCGATCGGCGCTTCCTCCGCTTCCAGATGTGCATTCACACCCACCTGCACATATCGCTTCGCATCCAGAGCCCGCTGGAAGCGGTACGCGGCCGTCCCGATCTCCTGCTGGAAGAACCCGCGGCGAATGGACTCCACCACACCGCCGAGTTCGTCGATCCTGCGGAAGTACTCCTCTGCTTCGGCCTCCATCTGATCCGTCAGTTCCTCCACGAACCAGCTCCCGCCCAGGGGATCCGCCACATCCGCCACGCCGGTCTCGTTCGCGAGAACCTGCTGCGTCCTGAGCGCGATCTTCACCGCCTTCTCCGTGGGGAGCGCGAGCGTCTCGTCCATGGAGTTCGTATGAAGCGACTGCGTTCCACCGAGCACCGCCGCCATCGCCTGGTACGCGGTCCGCACGATGTTGTTCTCCGGTTGCTGCGCGGTGAGACTGCAGCCCGCCGTCTGCGCGTGCGTGCGAAGCCTCCACGACGCCGGGTTCTTCGCGCCGTACCGGTCTCGCATTCGCCGGGCGTAGATCCTTCGGGCCGCGCGGAACTTGCAGATCTCCTCGAAGAAGTCCGCGTGCGCGTTGAAGAAGAACGACAGCCTCGGCGCGAAGGCGTCGACATCCAGCCCCCGCTCGATGGAGGCCTCCACATAGGCGAAGCCGTCCGCCAGCGTGAAGGCCAGCTCCTGCACCGAGGTGGATCCCGCCTCGCGGATGTGATAGCCGCTCACCGAAACCGCGTGCCACAACGGCAGAGTCTTCGCCGCGTATTCGATCGTGTCCACGACCAGCGAGATCGAAGGCTCCGGCGGGAACAGATACTCCTTCTGCGCGATGTACTCCTTCAGAATGTCGTTCTGCAGCGTCCCCCGAAGGCGGGCGGGATCCGCGCCCTGCTTCTTTGCCGCAACGATGTACATGGCCCAGATGATCGCCGCCGGACCGTTGATGGTCATTGAAGTGGAGACATCCGCCATGGGGATCCCGTCGAAGAGTATCTCCATGTCCTCCAGCGAAGAGACGGCCACGCCGCACCGCCCCACTTCGCCAAGAGCCAGCGGGTCATCGGAGTCGTAGCCCATGAGCGTCGGCATATCGAAGGCGACGGACAGCCCCGTCTGACCATGATCCAGAAGGAAGCGATAGCGTCGGTTCGTATCGGACGCCGAACCGAACCCGGCGAACTGCCGCATCGTCCAGAACTTCCCGCGGTACATGGACGCGTACGGACCGCGCGTGAATGGAAACTCCCCGGGAAACCCCAGGTTCTCGTCATGAGCCTTCCAACCACGGGCGTCCTCCGCGTCCGGGCCATAGAGCGCTTCCGTCTCTCTCCCGGAAAGCGTCTCCCACTCCCTTCGCGTCTCTCCGGCCACCTGTTGCCGGTGCTTCGCCATTCGATCCGGCCCGTTCCCGGTGCTCATCCTTCTCTCTCCCTTTCCGAGGTGCCCCTGTTCATCGCGAATCGCCGGGCCATCGCCGCCGCCAGTTCATACGGGTTTCCATCACCCGAAAGCACCTGATCCACGGCGTCCTCCAGGCTCCCCCGTCCGGAGGCGGTCCAGAGTTCATGTCGAAGCGATCTCTCCGCCGCCGCCCGGATCTTTTCGCGAAGCACTCTCCGTCGCCGCGCGTTCCCCTCGCCCGTGTCCTTCTGATGCTTCCGAAACCTCTCCACCGCAGCCAGCAATTCCGCAGTGCCCTCGCCGGTCGCGGCGACCGTCTTCACCAGCAGGGGACGCCAGGAGGAATCCCGCGAAGACCGGAGTTCCAACCCCGACTCCAGCTCGCGCATGGCACGATCCGCGCCTTCCCGGTCCGACTTGTTCAGCACGAAGATGTCCCCAATCTCCATGAGACCGGCCTTCATCGCCTGCACTTCGTCGCCGGACTCGGGCACCAGCACAACCACCGTACACTCCGACGCCGCCACCACATCCAGTTCGATCTGGCCCACGCCGACCGTCTCCAGGAGGATCACTTCCATGCCGTAGGCGTCGAGCACATCGGACACTTCTGAAGTGGTGGCCGCCAGCCCGCCAATGCTCCCGCGCGTGGCCATGCTGCGGAAGAAGACGCCGTCATCCGGAGTGGTCGCGGAGAGGCGCACGCGATCTCCCAGAAGCGCACCGCCGGTGAAGGGGCTCGACGGGTCCACCGCCACCACGCCCACGCTCTTCGAGTCCGCTCGAAGCCGCTGGACGAGCGCGTCGATCAGCGTGCTCTTCCCCGCCCCGGGAGGACCCGTGAAGCCGAGGCGAAACGCGCGTCCGGTCTGCGGGTAAATGCGGGCCAGGCAGGCCGACGCCCCCGGGGACCCGTTCTCCACCACGGAGATCAACCGGGCGAGGCTCCTGCGGTCCCCCGCCTCCATGCCCGCAAGGAGCGTGGCCTGTTGGGTCTCGTTCACATTCCCCTCCATGGCGGTCCCGAACGCGCCGCAAGGCAGAATACAGACTCCGCACGCTTCCGGTCAACGCGGGTCGGATTCGGAAGCGGTCGCCCCGGAGTTCCCGAGAACCACCTCCAGAATGTCCTCCGGCGTCAAGACGCCCACCTGCTCCTGTCCGGCTCCGTGAACCAGCGCGACCGGTTGCGGGTTGTCCCGAAAGCCGATCCATGCACGATCCAGCGGTTCCTCCGCCTCGACCGATCGCGCCGGCCGCGCCAGGGGGCCCAGGGAGGTTTCGCCCGGAAGACCGAGGACCGCTTTCGTCGCAAGGAAACCGATCACCAGTCCGGCCCGGTCCACGACGGCCAGAGGACGCCCGTCTCCAGAGGCGAACACCTGCCTGGCATCGGCCACCGAGGATTCCGCCACCACACTCGCCACCAGATCGATGGGCGTCATGGCATCGGCCACGCGCTTCCCGGAAAGCCCCAGAGCCTGGCGCGCCATCCGCAGCGCATTCTCGGAATCCCCGCCCGACGACGCTCCCGCGGCATCCCCCCCGCTGAAAACGCGCTCCAGATCTTCCCGCCGGAACACCGGAGTTCGGCCCGATGCCGGCACGCGCAGGAGCGTGAGCAGAAGCCCCGCACCGGCGGTCGCGATCACGGTCAGGGGAGACAGAACCAGGACCGCGATTCGCAGCGGCGAGGCCACCGCCCTCAGACGAGCGACCGAGTGTGTGCGGAAGAACGCCTTCGGTAAGATTTCCGCGCTGAACAGCATGAAGGGTGTGAGGAGCGCGGTCGCGACGGCGGGACCGTGGTCTCCCCATTGCTCCACGCACCACGCAGTGGCCAGCGAAGACGCCGCCACCGTGGAGAGATTCGTCCCGACCAGCGTACCGGCCAGCACCCGCTCACGATCCCGCACCAACGCAAGTGCGCGCTTCGCGTCGGCGTATCCTCTCCCTGCAAGCACCTCCAGCCGGGCCCGCCCCGCGGAAAGAATGCCGGTCTCCGCTCCGGAGAAGAAGGCGGACATCCCGGCAAAGACCGCCACCAGCACGAGCGTCCACGCACCGTCGAAAGCCGGAACGCCCCCCCCTCCCGCGGTCAGCGGATCGTGTGCGATCATCGTCCCTGCCCCGCTTCCGCTTGCCCGTCGTTCGGGAAGGTCACCTCCAGGCGCTCCACGCGGTTCGGTTCGGCGCGCGTCACTCGAACGCGAAGACCCCCGGTTCGGTACGAATCCCCGACGCGCGGAATGCGGCCCAGCCGCTCGATCAGAAGACCCGCCATCGTCTCGGCGTCTTCGGCTGAGAGGTCGGTGCCGAACTCGCTGTTGAAGTACCGGATCTCCATCCGACCCGGAATCTCCACGCATTTCGCTCCCGTTCTCCGATAGATGACCTTGTGCAGATCCGCCGCTTCCACCATCTCCCCGGAGATCTCCTCCATCAGATCCACCAGCGTCACGATTCCCGCCAGGTCTCCATGTTCGTTGACGACAAACGCAATCCGCTCCCCGGTCTCGCGAAACGACTCAAGAAGACGCATGGCCGGGGTCACTTCGGGGATGTACCGCACGCGACGCGCCAGTTCCCCGACGCGCTCGTCGTCGGGTGCCGCCAGAAGCTGCCGGGCGGTGACGACTCCCACCATGACCGCCGGAGTCTCCGACGAAACGGGAATCTTGGAGAATCCCGCTCGCCGGACGGCATTCCGCGCGTCGGCGACCGACTGGTCCGGCGGAAGCGAGAACATCTCCGAACGCGGGGTCATGACATCTTCCACGGGGGAGGCCCCCAGTTCGAAGACGCCTTCGATGAGTTCGCGCTCGCCCTTCCCCACCTCACCCGCCTCATGCGCGATGCGGACCATCGCCCGGGCATCGCCCAGGTTCATCCCGGCCTCGGGGTCCCGATCCGGACCAAGAACCCCCGATACGGCCCGCTCGAGAATCCACTGCACCGGACCCAGCGCGCCCCGCAAGAAGAGAAGCGGGCGGGCCACCACTCGCCCGATCCCTTCTCCGTGACGCACGGCCAGCATCTTCGGCGCAATCTCTCCGAAGACCAGGAGAACGATCGTCATCACGGGAACCGCCAGCGCAAGCCCGGCCTCCCCCCACAACCGCATGGCAAGCGCCGCCCCCAAAGCCGCGACGAGCAGGTTCACCACCATGTTGCCAAGAAGGATCGTCACGAGAATGCGGCGGGGAGATTCCATGAGCCGCGCGGCCGCGCGGTCGCCCGGATGTTCGCTCCGGGAGAGGTCGCGGATCCGGTGCGCCGGGATCGAGAAGAGCGCCGTCTCCGACCCGGAAAAGAACGCGGATATCGACAGGAGTCCCGCGATGGCAAATCCAAGTCCCGATCCGGGCACGATCACTTTCTCCAGGCTGCCGGAAGAAACAGTACGAGCACCGTGTAGAGTTCCAGACGACCGAGAAGCATGAGCGCCATCAGAACCCACTTGCCCGGAGTGGGGATCCAGGCGAAGTGGTCGGTCGGCCCGACCTGCCCCAGCCCCGGTCCCACATTCGCTAGGCAGGTGGTGCTGGCGGAGAGCGCCGTCTCCAGATCCAGCCCCAGAATCGACAGCGCAGCCGTTCCCGCCACGCAAAGCGCAGCGAACAGCAGGAAGAAGCCCAGCACATTGCGGGCGACGCCTCGTTCCATCTTCCGGCGTCCAATGCGAAGCGAACGCACGACACGCGGGTTCCCGACCACGGCCAGTTCCCGAAGCGCGGCCTTCGCCAGGACAAATACCCGGACCACCTTCAGCGACCCGGCCGTCGACCCCGCACACCCGCCGACGAACATGAGCACGAGAAGGCCCCACTGAAGACCCGGGTGCCAGACGCCGTAGTCCTCCGTGACGAAGCCCGTTGTTGTCAGAATGGACACCACCTGGAAGGAGCCCGCGCGGATCGCTCCCGCGGGATCATGCTCCCCGCCCACCCACAGCCCGAACGATGCCCCGAGAACCGCCAGCACGACGATCCAGAGGTACAACCTCCACTCCGGGTCGCGCACATACGCCAGGACATTCCCCCGCAGCGCGCGGTAGTGCAGAGCGAAGTTCGCACCCGCGAGAAACATGAACAGCGTGACAATCCACTGCACCGTGGGAGACGGGAACGCCGCGAGCGACGCGGTCCGCGTCGAGAAGCCGCCCGTCGCCATCGTCGTAAAGGTGTGGCACACCGCGTCGAAAGTGCCCATTCCCGCCAGCCGCAAGAGAAGAGCCTCCGCAATCGACAGGACCACATAGACGCCCCACAGCGTGGCCGCCGTCTGGCGGATTCGCGGGCGGAGCTTGTCGGGCGACGGCCCGGGCGCCTCTGCGCGATAGAGCTGCATTCCGCCGACGCCCAGCATCGGGAGGATGGCGAGCGACAGCACAATGATCCCCATCCCGCCCAGCCACTGAATCAGACTTCGCCACAGAAGAGCCGACCTGGGAAGCACCTCCGGATCGGACAGTATGCTGGCCCCGGTGGTTGTGAAGCCCGACATCGTCTCAAAAAGCGCATCGACCGGGTTCGGGATGGACCCCGAGATCAGAAAGGGCAGGCTCCCGAAGAGTGCCATCGCAAGCCACCCGAAGGTCACGACACCAAAACCGTCCCGCACGCCCAGGTCCGTCTCGCCACGAGTCAGCAGGAAGAGCGCGCACCCCGTGAGCAGCGTCACGCCCATCGAAATGCCGAACCCCGGCGCCCCTCCATCCCCGAAGAAGAGCGCCGCGCCAAGAGGCAGCACCATCGCCGCGCCCACGAAGATCGTGATGGCGCCCACCGCGTGGAAGACTCCGCGCTTGTTCATCTAGGAGAGCAGCTTCTCGACCTTGGGAATGGCCGAGGGCAGGGCGAAGACAATCACCCGGTCGTGTGGTTCGAGGACGGTCTCTCCGTCCGGGATCGAGAACTCCTCTCCGCGCATGTGCCCGCCCAGGATGGCGTCGCGCGGGAACTTCACATCTCGAAGAGGCTTGCCGATGATGCGAGCCGTCTCCGCGGTCGCAAGCTCCAGAACCTCCGCGTCGAGATCCATGAACGCCGTCACCTGCATGATGTGCCCTCGACGAACAAACCGCAGAATGGCCGCCGCCGCCGTCAGCCGGGGATTCACGGCGGCGTCGAGCCCGATTTCCTGGAGCACCGGGATGTAGTCAGGCCGCTTCACCAGCGCAATGACCTTGCGTGCTCCGAGGTGGCGCGCAAGCAGTGCGCTCATGATGTTGGTTTCCTCGTCGCCGCTCACCGCCACGAATCCATCGACATCCTGCACGCCGGATTCCCGCAGTTCCGACAGATTCCTCCCGTCTCCCTGGAGTACGGTCGCGCGCTCCAGAACATCCGCGATCAGCGCGGACCGATCGGGATCTCGCTCCAGGACACGCACCGACGCGCCGGTCTTCTCCAGGCGTGCGGCCACGCGTTCGCCCACGCTGCCGCCACCGACGATCAGCACGCGGCGTGCCCGCCCGGCGGAGTCCGCCCGGCGAAGGAAGTACTCCAGCTCGGCGCGGGCTCCGATCATGTAGACGCGGTCGCCGGGCAGGATCCGGTGGTCCCCCCTCGGAATGATCGTCGCGCCGTCCCGAACGATTCCCACGACCAGCACATTCGCGCCCTCGTGAATGGTGCGAATGTCGGAGAGGTTCTGGTTGGCCAGGGGAGACTCCTCATCGACCCGAACGCCGACCAGGCGCACACGGCCCTGGTCGAACTCGGCGGAGTCGGTGACCTGACGCCCCTCGAGCAGCCCGGCGATCTCCCGGGCCGCCTCTTCGTCCGGATTGATCACGGCGTCGATTCCAAACGCCTCCCGCGCGAGACGCTCGTCTTCGGGCGTGCGATTGGAGCTGGAGAGCCGGGCCACCGTCCGCGCGGCCCCCATTCTCATCGCGAAGCCGCACGCAACAAGATTCGTCGCCTCGTCGTTGGAAACCGCCAGCACAAGATCCACGCTCCGGACTCCGTTCTCCCGGAGAACCTCGGGGCGCGTCCCGTCCCCTTCGACGGCCGCCACATCCAGATCCCGAAGCCGCTCGACGGCGGCCGCTGACTTGTCCAGAACGATCAGATCGTGACCTTCCCGGACAAGCCGCCCGGCAATATAGGTTCCGACCTCACCCGCACCAACCACGAGCATCCGCATGATTCCGACCTCCGGAGGAGAACGGCGCATCGCCGCCACAGAGTCTACCCCACCCCGTGTCCACGGGAAACGCCGGAGCGCACCCATGGCGACCGGTTTCTGGCTGGCACGAATCGTGGATCAGGGGCTAGGATCGGTCCTTCCCCACGGAGGAGGTGCCTCATGGAGTGTTCTGCACATCGGCGATCTCAAAGCCTGACCGCGCTGTGTCTGGCGGTCCTTCTCGCCGGAGGGGGAATGCTCGCCTCCTGCGGAAATCATGGCGACACGGTGGAGCAGCGCAGGGAGCTCTCACTCCGGCTTGCCCACTCACCTCCCGGGCGCGTTTCAGCGGACCAGGACGCCGTCCTTGATGTGCTGGTGGAGAGCACCCTGGAGAACGCTCGAGTCGAGGCCACCATTCATGTCCTGACGGAAGGTCCGGAAGAGGGCGAAGACACCATCCCGGTGCTGCTTGATGAGGACGGGCGCGGCTCGGCAGTGATCCCGGGGAGGCCACGCGGGGAGACCGTGCGTTACTTCGTGCAGGCTGGAGACGCCGCGGTACTCGTCGTGACGCTCCCGCCGAATGCGAACGCCGACCACACCTACACGCTGCACTTCGTCGGCCCTGACTCCCGGCTGCTGGGTGCGATCTCCGCGCTGTCAGCCGCCGCCGGGCTGCTCCTCTTTCTGGGAGCCGCGGCCGCCGGTGTGCAGAACCTCCGTCGCCGCATGAGTGCCGGACCGGCCGGGCTTCTGGGCGGTGTCGGAACCGGTCTGGTGGTTCTGGGTCTCCTCGGGCTCGGGGGAATCCACGCGTGGCGTCTCCTCGGATGGCCCTGGCCTTCCGACCCGCTCTTCCTCTCGCTGAGTCGGGGAGACTTCGCCGTGATCTCGGCAGCCTGGACGGCCAATCTGGTTCTTGGACGGGCTGCCCTCCTGGAAGAGGACGACACCGGGCATGGTCCCGGGGAACGGAGTTTCTCGGCGGCGGCGGTCGGGTTGGGTGTGCTGACGCTCGTGCTGCTTCTGTTCTAGTCGTGTTCCAGGCCGACGCAGAGTCAGTCTTCGGACCGCAACCCGTCTGAGTCGAAGAGGAAGACGGGGATCTCCCCGCCTTCCGGAATCCCCCGGGAGAGGTCGTAGTCGCCGTACTCCACGACAAGGCTCTCACGCAGTGCGGGGTCAAATCGGTCCGGCATGGTGAGAACACGGGCCACTGGCAGCCATCGCTTCCCTCGCAGCTCGAATCGCGACTCGAAGCGAGTGCGCCACTCCGCACTCTCCTGTCCGCGAACCCGGCACTGGAGCACCTCAGGCTGGGGCGCAAGTCCCGAGGCCGCCCACTCGCATTGCACGACGAAGACACCCTCTTCCCCCAGGTCCGCAGCCAGAGAGAGAAGACGACCGGAGGTGTCGAGGGCGATATCCACCCGCTCCACGCCATCCAGCGCGTCCACTCCATCCCGTGGGGTGACTTGCAGCGCCTCCCGGCTCTCGGGGGGATTCCACTCGACCAGGGCGTTTCCCGCATCGGCCAGAGCCCCGGCCTCCGCAAGCAGCCGGTGCAGGACAGCACGCCCGGAAAAGAGAGGCTCCAGATAGAATGCAATCCCCCGCACGACGGCACCCGGAAGCGCTCCTTCGGGAGATCGAATCCCCAGGAGCTCGCCCCCTGACCACGACTCCTCCAGTTCCACGAATCCCACCTCTCCCTCGGATTCCTCCAGAGGTGTGCGGAACGGGACTCGATACGCGGTAATGTCGGCGAAACCCAGGCCTGCCAACGGACGCACGGCGCGGCTCAGCGCCTCTCCCGGGTCTGCCTCAATCGCGGAAGAGGAACCCGGGGACAGGAGCGCGAGGCACAAGACGCCCGGCGCAAGACGCACACCACGACGATATACTGAGCCCACCATCACTCTCCCCCCGAGAGGCATCGCCAGGCACTGCTCCGATACGCAGCGTACCACTCCGGACCCATCCGTCCGCTCACGAAAAAAGACGGGCCGCATGGATAGCGACCCGCCCCGGTTCTCCGAAATCCCTCTGAATCTCTAGAGGTACTCCTTGAAAGCCTTCCCCGGGCGGAAACGCACGCTCTTGGAGGCCTTGATCTTGATGGTCTCGCCGGTCTGCGGGTTGCGGCCCGTACGGGCCTTCCGCTTCACGGTGTTGAAGGTTCCGAATCCGACGATGGCCATGCCGTCCTTCTTCTTCGTCGCCTTCTTGATGGTGTTCAGCGTCGCGTTGACAGCGATCGACGCATCCTTCTTCGTCATCTCAGTCTGCTTTGCAACCGATTCGATGAGCTCGGCCTTGTTCATCTTCAACCACCTCTCCACACTTCCAAGGAAACGATCCCAACACACCGATAACTGATGCGGGAATCAGAGAACCGCGCGGAACCTAACGGCGCTCCCCGGGCGTGTCAACGGTTTTTCGAACGCGCAATGCTGGAAACCCGCTACCCGTGCGGACCTCTGGGATTGGGTCTCGGGAAACCCTGTTCCCGAGCGGGTTCGGCAATCCGCCCGGCGGCGGATCCCCGGACGGGGCGGCCGGGCGGCCGCCCGCGTGTCTCAGATGCCACTCACGAAGCCTGCTGGTGAGCGGTGTCCAGACGGAACATCTCGTCCAGCTTGTCACGCTTGAAACGCCACTGTCCGCCGATCTTTGCCCCGGGCACTTCGCCCTTTTTCGCAAGGCGGTAGAGCGTGCCCTTTTTGATGTTCAAGTAGGAAGCGGCCTGCGCGATGTCCATAATCTCGGGTGCCATAGTTGCGGTTCCTCCCGGACCCACGCCCCGCATCCGGCAGATGGGGAGTCGGGATCCGATCCAGCAGGGGAAGAGAGTCCTGGGTGTCCTTTACGAGTACTGGATCCTCCCAGAGGATCAATCCTGCGTGATGCGTTCCTTCAAGTCTCTGGAGACCTTGAAAACAGCCACCTTCCGCGGGGGAAGCTGGACGGGGTCGCCCGTCCTCGGATTGCGCGCGGTTCTGGCCTTTCGCTGCTTCACCTTGAATGTCCCGAATCCGCGAAGTTCAATATGCCTGCCCTCACACAACGCGCCCTTGATGGCGTGAATCAACTGATCTACGGCCAGGGCTGTGTCTTTCTTGGTGAGGCCGGTCGACCTGGCGATACCCTCTACCAAATCCGCCTTGGTCATGAACCCCTCCTCGATTTGATCATCCGTCAACTCTGCCCAAAGGCCTCACAACGAACCTGAGATCCCTCAACGGAAGCCAGTGGGAGGGAAAAAGTAGCAGAATCGACCTTCCCAAGTCAAGCGTGCCCAAAGACCCCGTCGTTCCAGCCCGCCGGAAGGTTGGCCCGTTTCCCTTCACCACCACTTGAAGGCTTCGCCCTAACTGGGGGCGCCAGCGTGTGTTCCGCCTGCCTCCCCCCTTCCCTCGCGTGAACTATCCCCGACCCGGTACGGACCCCAGCGTGACGGCCACCTCGGAAAGCAGGTGCGCGGCACTTCGGATTCCCGCCTGATAGTTGGCCAGGTCCAGATGTTCGTCCGGCCCGTGCGCCCCTTCGTCGTGAAGCCCGATCCCCATGAGCACGACCGGCGCCGAGAGAATCTCCGCGAAGGAGTGAACGATGGGAATGGACCCGCCTTCACGAGTCGCGACGGGTGCCGTCCCGAAGCCCTTCTCCACCGCGGCGAAAGCAGCCTGAACGGCGGGATGATCCTGGGTCGCGATCCACGGCTTCCCGCCATGCAGTTCCTGGAACTCCTCCAGCACGACCGTGGAGGGGAGATGCTCTTCCAGGTGCTTCCGCAAGCGCCGGACGATCACTGCGGGATCCTGCCCGGGCACAAGACGCATACTGACCTTCGCGCTGGCGCGGGCGGGCAAAACGGTCATGCTTCCCTCTCCGGTGAAGCCGCCCCAGATGCCGTTCACATCCAGCGTCGGGCGCGACCACAACCGCTCCAGCGTGGTGCGGCCGCTCTCGCCATAGAGTCGCGGCACACCGGTCATCTCCCGGAAGTCCTCGTCGGAATGGGGCAGTTCCGACCAGCCGCGCTTCTCTTCGTCGGACGGCTCCTCGACCTCGTCGTAGAAGCCGTCCACCAGAATGCGGCCCGTTTCGGCGTCCTTCAGTCCCGCAAGCACACGCGACAGCGCCAGAGCGGGATTGTCCACTCCGCCCCCAAACGACCCGGAGTGCATATCCGCAGACGCGCCGCGAAGCGTGAACTCCACATAGGCAATCCCCCGAAGCCCGGTGCAGATCGAGGGGACGCCGGGCGCAAACATGGCGGTGTCGGAGATGACCACGGCATCGCAAGCGAGCTTCCCGGTGTTCTCCCGGAGGAATGCATCCAGGTGCTCACTGCCGATCTCCTCTTCCCCTTCGAAAAGGAACTTCACATTCACGGGGAGAGAGCCGTTCGCCTTCAGGTGCTCCCGGGCAGCCAGTACATGAACGAGAAGCTGGCCTTTGTCGTCGGTGGCCCCGCGTGCCCAGATCTTCCCGTCGCGGAAGGCGGGTTCGAACGGCGGCGAGGTCCAGATGGACGGGTCGGTGACCGGCTGGACATCGTAATGTCCGTAGATGAGAAGCGTCGGGGCGTCGGGCCGCTCGCACCACTCCCCGTAGACAATGGGGTGTCCGTCGGTGGGCAGAATCTCGACACCCGGGACGCCGGACTCCCGCATGACCCCCGCGAGATATTCCGCCGCCCGGAGAACATCTTTCTGATGATCGGCATCGGTGCTGATGCTCGGAATGCGCAAGAACTCCTCGAGCAACCGGACGGAATGTTCCTTCGACTTCTCGATACCACGGATGACGGACTCCACGGATACTCCTCCTCGGACCGGGCCTCGGTTTCCTTCGCGAGACAGCGTTTGCGGGAGCATAGCCCGGATGACGAACACGGCTCCAGATGAAACGGGGGGCGACGAACGCCCCCCGCCTCTCGCGTCACCGGCGGTAGAGGGCCTTGACGCCACCCCAGGTTGTGGCGGTCAGACCGGTGGCTGTCCCGTTCTCCGCACCCGGCGAAAAGGCCGCGGAGAGTCCTTCGTCCAGCGGGCGAGTCCACTCCCCTGCACCATCCGGCAAGCGAATCAGCGACTGGTCCGCATTCGCCTCCCCGCCGTAGGTGTGGACGTCCAGCACGATTCCGTCCGCGCCGCGCAACACCACTTCGTCGCCCGTGTTGTTCAGTGAGAGCCCCCCGGTGGAGGCCACCTCCACAAGCCCGGGGATGCTCCCCGACGGAGCCCCGCCGCCAAAGACCACCAGAAACCCGCCGGGTGGCACGACCGTCCCCTGCGCGAACTCGTGACGGGCCGCGGTCGCGTCACTCACCGATCCGCCCGAGAGGTCGACCGGGTCGGACCCGGCGTTGTACAGCTCCACGAACTCGTCGTCCGCCGTGTCGCGAACGCCATCGCCGTTGGCATCGCCCGCACTCTCCGGCGGCGGGTCCGCGAGGATCTCGTTCAACACCATGGAGACCTCCCCGCTGGAGACTGTCGCCGCGGCATCTCCCGACAGCGTCAGAAGCACGCCATCGGACACCCGTACGCGAAAGACAAGCGACGCACCCGCATCATAGGGCCCCACAGCCACTTCCCAGCTCCCGCGTTCGGGCGTGCCCGAAACCAGCGTCATGGCGCGATCGACCGGGGAAGCGCCGTCGACTTCCTCCTGCAGGACTGCCGTCGCAATTCCGTCGCGATCGCCGGCAATCGCCCGAACCGTCACGGATTCCCCGGCCGAGGGGTGCGCCGGGTCGATCTCCAGCGAAAGAACCCGCGGAGCCGCCGGGCCTCCATTGGGGCCTCCCGGTGTGGGCTGCGCCCCGGTGCCGCCCTCCACAAGTGCGTCAAAGAGCTCCCAGACGCCGGAGCCGTCCGGCATGCGCCCGATGGACGCGTCCGTCGCGATCTCCGCGGAAGTCCAGGAGACGCTGTCCACCTGCGTGGTCGTCCCCCCCGCCGCGCGGAACAGATAGAGCGTGTCTCCGGAGTTGTTCAGCGATAACCCCACGGACGGTTCTCCCGCCCCCGTCTCCCAGTCGGCCGCGTCCTCTCCGGTCACGAAGACGGTCTCCCCGGGAGGGAGCGTCCCGGTGAACGCGAAGCGCGGCCGTTGCGGGCCGGCGGCATCGGCCAGGAAGAGACCGGTCAGGTCCGCCGGAGACATGCCAGCGTTCACGATCTCCGCCCATTCGTCTTCGGACGGCGAAAAGGCACCATCCCCATTCCAGTCAGATCCGGGGGCGGGCATGGTCTCGTTCAGCAGAACCTCGGGGCAGGCCACGGCAGCGGTCAAGAGGACCACAATGGGTCCCAGTGCGTGAAAACATCGTCGCAAGGGTCTTCCTCCACGGGGAGCAGTGTGGTGGCTCATCCGGGGAGGGGGCCTGGGGGAGCGTACAGACCTGTCTCGGGAAGCGGCAGCAGGCCAGGCGCGCGACGACAAGCTACCGCGTCGGAGCGGCGCGTCAAGGGCACGCAAAAGGGCGACCCCGGAAGAGGCCGCCCCGATTCACGGTGAGTGCGGCGCGCAGTGCGCGCGACTCTCTCTACCGGTACTCGCTCTTCACGACGCCCCAGGAGGCGCTCTCGACGCTGACGCTGCCGCCACACGCGAGGGTCACGGTCCCGGCCGAAGCCGACACGGAGACATCGTCCGCATAGAAGGTGAAACCAGAGGCGTTGCTGTACAGACGGCACTCGACGATGAGCGCGTCCCGCGTGCCACCACTGGAGTCAAAGGTCCAAGTGTGATCGACCATGCTCCAGCCGGAGCCGTCGGTGTAGGTGGAGTTTCCACCCGCGGAACCGTTGTAGGAACCGATGTCGCCGGACTCGCCGTAGTGCCCCCAGACCCGCATCGACGGGCTGGCGCCCGGGGTGACGTCCCATCCGTAGAAACCGGCCGTCACGGCATCGCCATCGGTGAGACCTTCAATGAAGGCCACAAACGCCTGCGGAGTGCCGCTGACGGGGCTCTCAATCAGCTCCACAGAGTGCGCACCCGTGTTGGCCATCGAGGTCACATTGGTCGCGCTGGCGAGATTTCCATAGGAACCAAGGACCGTGCTCGTGCCGTCTTCCCAGCCACAGGTCTGAGCCGAGGCGAGGGACGCAAGACCCAGAACACAGGCCGCAACGAGAAGCATGGTAGCAGTCTTCTTCATGGTACAGAGTCCTCCGGAGAGTGAGGTACCTCATTGAGTTCGGCGGGTCTTTCCTGACACCCCGCCACGGAGCGGACTATCCGCCCCGCACGATCGCTTCGGTACGATTGTACCGAAGTCTCCCCCCCCAGTGCAAGCACCCAGCTCAAGTTCCTGTCACACGGACACTTGGCCAGCCCGCCCGTAGGGATTCCAGCCACCGGGACGACCTCAAGGCCGCCCCGGTGACACCACTTCGCTACTTCAGAACCGTGACCTTCCGGGTGGCCTCCTGCCCGTCCGCCTTCAGACGGTAGAAGTAGACACCCGAAGACACCGCACGGTGGTCCTGATTGGAGCCGTCCCAGTCCACCACATGGTGGCCTGCGTCGACCGGACCGTTCACCAGCGTCCGCACCAGCCGCCCGGTCACATCGTACACGGCCAGGTTCGCGGTCGAAGCATGCGGGATGCTGAACCGAATCTGCGCGGAGGAACCCGTGAACGGATTCGGGTCGATCCGGGAGAGTTGGAACGCAAGCGGTCCGCTGCCAATCTCCACGCCGACCGCGTCGTTCAGGTCAAACGGCAGGATGTCGGAGTCGCTTCTCGGCTGAACCTTGAATGCTCCGTATGAGAACTGCACGACGCCGCGCACGGAGAGCGAGTCACCAAGCACCGGCTGATAGGTATACGGACCGAAGTCATCGACCATCGTCTCCGTGCCGGTCGTCGGCGCGGTGTTGTCGATGTACCACTGCCCATAACCGGCGGTGGCGTTGGTAACCACCGAGTTCGCAGCCATGACCAGCACACTCTCCCACGGTTCGCTGACAGCCACATTCGAATCCGGAAGGTCCGTAGTGGCAATCTGGTACGCGGGCAACTGACCCACCGGCCCGTGATTCGTATACGCGTCCGTGAAGTGCATACGGATCTGCGTGAAGTTGTAGTACTCGTCCACATCACCCGAGAGCGACACGGAGTCGCCGACCGCAAGCTGGCCCACAAGGCTTCCGCCCGAGTAGACCGCAATCCCGCGATAGGAAGGATCCGTCACCCAGTTGTTCTGGATGTAGAAGGTGTTGTCGGCAAAGGTCCCGGGCGCGGCCGTCACGATCCCCGCCACATTCACCGGGCTGCCTTCGTACGACGAGCTGTCTCCGTCGATTGTCGTGGACTGAATGGCCTCAATCGTCAGGAAGCCCACATAGACATCGTAGTCCCCGATGGACGGCGCGCGGCCGAGGAACCCTTCGTTGTCCGTGGTCTCCACATGGTAGTCCACCTCGGTGCCCGCCGCGTACGGACCCATGGCGACTTCCCAGCTGTCTCCCGTGGTATTCACCATGTCGGTCGAGTCGTAGGTAGCCCCGTTGTCGAACGAGAAGAAGAGCTTGGCACGCGCAATGGTGCCGTTGTCCGTGATCTCGCACGAGAAGGTCACCGGCGAACTCGCGGTCGGAGGCGTGGGGCTGTACCTCATCGAGGTCACAAGCGGCGGGCCAATGATGTCGGCATCGTCCCTGGGCTCCAGCTTTCGTTCGCTGTAGGAGTAATCCGCGACACCCCGCACCGTCTGGAGCGAATCGCCCAGCGTGGGATTGTAGTTGTAGAAGGCATCGTCACCCACCTTGGCGGAACCGCTGGCATCCGTCACCTCGAACTGGCCGTAAGTATCCAGAAGCGTCACCTGGACATTGCTCAGCTCCGCGTAGGTTCCTTCGCGTGCTTCAGCGGCCGGATTCCCGGTCGCCAGGTCGTTGCAGGAGACCATGGCCGGCCCCGGAAGAGCGTTCCCGGTGGAGAGAATCTCCACATTCTCCGCGCCGAACAGCTTCACTTCCGTCAGGTTGTAGTACTCCTCCACGACCCCGGAGACGCGAACGCTGTCGCCACGCTGCATGGTGGCTTCGGAGAGTGCGTCGAAGCAGTGGACACCGCTCCAGAGCGCATTCGCCGACTGGATCACGAACTTGCCCGCGCTGTAGAGCCCCGGCTCGGAGACGACGATCCCCTCGATGTTCACCGGATTCCCAAACTCGGGAGAGGTGTCGTTCACGGCGGGGTTGAAGACGAACTGCACGCCGACGATCGTCTGCGTACCCCAGCGAATCGAGCGGGTTCCAAAGTCCGGATACTTGCTCGTACCGACCCCCGCCGCGTTGCCGCCATCCGATGCGCGCACGAAGTAGCGCACAATGGCCCCATCCGCCTGCGCGGGAATGGTGCCTCCGTAGGTGTCCGGGCCGGTCAGCGACATCGCCACCGAGTCCGAAGGAGAACCGTCCGGCGTGTACACCAGGAACATATCGCCGATGCCGTCCGCATCGGTGGCGATCAGCGCAATGCCCACGCTCTCACCCACCACGGGACCCGGGTTGTCCGCACCCATGTCCGAAAGCGTCGGACCGATGTTCGCGATGTTTGCGGCTCCCGGTGTCGGTGTACCCAGAATCAGGTCGACGGAGCTATTCCCCGTATCGCCGGAGGAAGCGTCTCGTCCCAGCGACTCGCCCGTGTCCGGGAATCCGACATAGGCGTCGTCGTCGCTGGTTCCCACTCCCAGACAGGCATCCGAGGCGCAAATAGTCGATCGGTACTCAATGACATCTACAACCGCCCCCCCCATGCCCGGGACGCCGTTGTAGAGGTAGAGCGCTTCGTACTGGTTGTACTGCCCCAGACATGCCGTCCCGTATCCGTTCCCCGGGATCAGGAGAATCTGATCGTCGAAGGTGGAGTTGGTCAGAATGGCGAGGTTGGGTACGGACGGATCGTCGTACTCGTAGCTTCGGTCGGCATCATAGCACTCGTACGAGGCGTTGAAGCCAAACCGCTGGAGGAAACCGTCCTCCTCATTCCCCGCGCTGTCCATGTTGTCCTTCGCGATGGTGACATACCCGTTCGCCGGAATCGTGGCCCCGGCAGGGAACTGCTGGTGGTCCTCCCCGCCACAAGTTCCGGAGTATTCGGTTCCCGTGAGCACCCACCCTGCGATGCTGACGGGAGCCGCCGTCGTGTTGTGCAGCTCCACGAACTCCGCGCCGTCGTAGTACGACCCCGGGTTCGGGAGAATTTCGTTGATCACCACCTGGGCAGCAACCGGCCAGGCGGATACGGCCACCAGAAGTGCGCTGACGAGCACGGTGTACTTGAGTCGCATGGAGAACCTCTTCGATGGGGCGGAAAGCCCGTCCAGGGTTGCCGTGATGTCCGAATGACTGGTTGTGCTCCGCCGGACTCACGGAGAGATCAGCGGGAACGCCGTTCACTCCGCTCACGGAGCCTCAAGGGGCGCCGAGGCCCCTTCCGAACAGCATTGCAGCATACCAGAACCCGATGAGTATATCCAACCTCGTGGAACCCCGAAGGGCAGGCAAACGGCAGTATCCGCAAGAGAACACCAAACGCCGCGGCGCATCTCCTCAGGACCCGCTCGATGCTCCCTCCGCGGTCGCCGCCCGGAGCGCCGGAGACTGTTCCGCCCCCGGTTCCTCCACCCAGCGGCCGTCGGTCGCGGGGGTCACTGGAGAGTGACGCTGGATCCAGTTCTCAAGAGCCTGGCGCATGGTCTTGCCCGTATAGCTCCGAAGCGCTTCCGGCACGCCAGGCAGCATGGACAGGTTCGCGTTCCCCTGCGCGAGGAAATCGCTGGTCACCACACGGTAGACGGCATCCGGATCCCAGGGCTTGCCCCCGACTTCGAAGCTCGTGACTCGATCGAAGTCCGGCCGCGTCATGTCATACACGAGACGCCCTCCCCCGATATACAGCCCGTGGTGTCCGCCGCTGATTCGCATCTCCACAACTTCCCGCAGAAGTGTCCCTGACATCTTGAAGAGCACCATCTTGTTTCCAAACGGCAGCACCTGGAAACAGTCGCGGGGAGTGATGGAACCGGGACCGAACTCATCCCGGATCCCGCCCAGATTCGTAAACGAGAAGTCCGCATCCGTTTCTTCCAGCATGGCATCACAGACTGCATCACCCATCGGACTCTCCGGGCTGACGCCCGTCCCGCGTCGGCTGAAGACGCCGGTCGCTCGCCCCAACAGGCGATCCATCCCCTTCTCTGCGTCCAACACCTCTTTTCGAATCACCTCGGCCACTTCCGGATCCGGCCAGAACTCGTCTTCGAAGAAGGAGAGGAGGTACCCGCGCTCCGTCCAGAAACGGTGATCCACAATCTGGTCCGTCTCCGTGTCGATCGACAAGGTGACGATTCCCGCACCCGATCCACGACCGTAGGTCTGGAACAGGAGCGCGTGCGAATCGGGATCTTCAAACGCATCATCGAATCCCTTGTGGATGTGCCCGCAGAACATCGCGTCGACACCCGTCACCGAATGCGCAAGATCCATGGAGTCATTGCGGGAGTCCTCTTCCTCACGCCAGCCGTCCCGGGCGCGCGTCTCGTAGGCTCCTTCCCGATCGTACGGGACGCCCAGGTGGCCCACCATCAGCACAATGTCCACCCCACGCTCTTCCAGCACGGGGAGCACACTGCGGACGGTGGGAATCACGGGGCGAAAGTCCAGACCCTCTACATTCCCCGGGAAGCTCATGTTCTCAGTCTCGCAGGTGATGAGTCCGATGATGCCCACGCGGAGCCCGCCAAAGTCGCGGATCACCCACGGCCGAACCCAGTCCACCGTCCGAACCGTTCCCTCTTCCACCAGGTTCGCGGCCAGCACCGGGAACCGGGCGCGCTCCACCAGGTCCTTGCAGTTCTGAAGCCCTTCGTCGAACTCGTGGTTCCCGAGCGCCCAGATGTCATACCCGGAGCTGTTCAGGAAGTCGACGATGGCGCGACCTTTGGTCATGTTGCCGATGGGCGTGCCCTGAAAGATGTCGCCCGAGTCCATGAGCAGGAAGTGGCCGCCATCCGCTTCCACCTGCGCACGAAGCCGCTTGAGGACCGTCGCCATGGACGCGGCTCCGCCAAGCCTCGGCGGAAACTCACGGCTCATGAAGGTGGCATCCGAGGCGTGAATCCCGCCGTGGATGTCGTTCGTGTGAACGATGGTCAGTTCCACGACTTCCGCACTGGCGAAAGGAACCGCCAGAACCAGGCCTGCCAGGAGCCCGGCGCAGGCCTTCCCGACAGCCCCTCCTCCGAAGGAAATTCGCCTGCCACGGGTCATCGGATCAGCCTCCGACCGAGTCGAGCGCGTAGGTGAGGGTCACGAAGGCGGAGGAGCGATTCTCCTCGATCGTGTCCTTGCGAACATGGTCCGTCCCGCCAAACATGGAATCCGGGAAGAGATCTTCATGCGAGTACTCGCGATTCCCGACCTCAAACGCCAAGTCCGCATGAAGAGGCCCGACGGCAAACCCCGTTCCAAATGTGAAGGTGGTCGTCGCGATCTGCGTATTCCTCGGCGACGGAAGATAGTGGAACCCGTAGCGAACAGGGAAGCCGTTGTAGAAAATGTGCTCCACTCCGAAGCGCACATCCCACACATCCGAAAGGTCCTGCGCTTCGAACAGGCTGTGTTGATACGAAGACCAGTCAGTCCGCGAGGCTTCCGCGAACACCTGCGTCTTCATCTTTGCGCGGGGCCGGTACGCCGCCGACAAGACCAGTTGCGACGGCTGGTGGATAACCACCTTCCCGGGGAACGGATCCGCGAGCGACTCTCCCAGCGCGGAAAGACCGGTCGGAGCTCCCTCGACGGCACTCTCCCCCGCGAGCCCCGCCGCATAGCGGAAGACCCCGGAGAGATCCAGTCGATGCCCTGCATGCACGCTGGTGGACAGAACAGCACGGCGCCCGGAAAGCGACCGCACAGAGAGGTCCGAACTCTCCTCTGTCCCCTCCAGCATCCATCGGGTGCGCTGCATGAGCTCGTACCCTCCGGTGAGCCACTCCACGCCGGCACCGACGGAGACATTGTCGGTCACGGGAAGCCCGGCTCCGAAGGTCAGCGCGCGAATGGCGCCCTCGCCTTCAATCTCGTTCAACGCAATGAGTCGATCCCTTGGCTGCGTGAAGACCTCGTTGTCGCGCACTTCTTCCAGATACTGGTACTGGAAGTCCCTCACCGGCGCGAAGGAGACGCCCAGTCCCATCTTCCCGGGAAGCGGCAACAGGCCCGTCTCCGGTGCAAACACCGCACCGAAACCACCCTGGAAGAGATACGCGTCGTTCAGTACATAAATCGACTCCACGAGGAAGCCATCGAAACTGTCGTAGGCGGGAGTCGCACGGGTCTCCAGAGTCTTGTGCGTACTCAGAGACACCGAGGTCACCGAAGACGAAAGCCGCGCCAGCGACGCGGGGTTCGCGGTACCCGCCAGCGCACCCGTGGCCGCCGCTCCGCGCGTGCCGCCCATCGCAGCCGACCGCGCGTCCGGAAGTCCGGACTCATCGCCGGTGGCCAGATCGAAGAATGTGATTCCCTCGGCCACGCCCCCTCCGAAGGAGAGCACTGCGGCGAGCGTCGTCAGAATGAGAAATCGTCTCATGAGTATCGGCCCTCCCCGCCGAGGCTAGAACGCGTAGTCCACCTGAATGCGGAAATAGTTATTGGTGTTCTTGACATTACCGGCATCGACTTCGCCTCCTACCTCTTCGTTGTACTGGCGCATGTCGACCGCCGTATTCCTCAGGCGATTCTCGCGCACGATCCGGAACCTCAGCGTGAGGTCATCCGA
>JASLLL010000030.1 GCA_030747075.1 Gemmatimonadota bacterium | reverse complement strand
GTTCGCAGCTTATTCCCCACCGCAGCCACAAACATCCCCCCCACGCCCAGGAAGCAGGTCAGATCCAGCACATCGAACGAGAGCTCCGCAAGGTGTCCGTGCCCGCCCATTTCCGGCATCACGATCCAGTACAGGTCGATCCAGTGGACAGCCAGAATCCAGACCGAACCCAACACCAGGGCGCCCCGGCGCCGCTTGGGAACTCGTGAGAGCAGCCCGACAAATGGGAGCATGAAGTGTCCGAACAGGAGGAACCAGGAGAGGTTCGTCCAGGATCCGGTGATCCTGCGGAGATACCAGGTGGTCTCCTCAGGAATGTCCGCGTACCAGATCAGCAGATACTGAGAGAATGCGATATAGGCCCAAAAGACCGTGAACGCGAAGACCAATTTCCCCATGTCGTGATAGTGCTCGGTAGTGATAATCCGGACGAGATACCCGGACCGCTGGACGGCGGCGGTCATGACCGGCAGGAGCGCAAAGAACCCGAGGATGCCGCCGGAGAAGTAGTAGACGCCGAAGATGGTGCTGTACCAGTGCGGGTCCAGCGACATCAACAGGTCGAATGCAGAGAAAGTGATCGTCAGCGCATAGGCGTACAGCGCGGGTGCCGCCAGTCGCTGGAGGCGCTGAGTCAATCCGGGATCTCCGGAAGCGTCCTGATCGGTGGATCGGTTGAGGAAGTACCGCGAGATGACAGTCCAGATGATAAAGCAGAGCGCCAGTCGGATCGCGAAGAATGCCGGGTTCAGAAAGCCGGCTTTGTGGGCAAGCAATGCGTCGTGGTCGGCCGCGCCGGGGACCGCCCACGGGTAGAGCTTGTCAAGACCGAGAAAGAGCGGGATGGAAAGCAGCGCGAGCTGGGGTGCCGTGGCCGCGACGACTTCCGCAAACCGCCGAACAGCGACGCTCCACCCGGCCAGCGTGACATGCTGGATCAGCACGAAGAAGAGAGCTCCCAGCGTCAGGCTCAGGAAGTAGGAGAAGTTCACGAGATACGAAGAGAAGAAACGAGGCGTAAGGCCGCCGTCCGAGAATCCCAGAAGGAGACTGGCGATCAGGCCCGCACCACCCACGCCTGCCGCGATTCGTGTGACACGCGTGGCAACCGCCGGGAGGCGCAGCACCTCGTGGGAGAGGTCGACCGTTGGTTCCGTCTGACTCACGATGGCACGCTCCTCATCGAATGGACTCCTGACCTTCGGCCTGAAGTGCCCGAACATGGGCCACGATTGCCCAGCGATCCGCCGCTGGGATCTGCACGCCGTAGGAGGGCATGCTTCGGATCCCGCGGGTAATCGTGTTGAAGATGTGTCCCTCCGGGCGGTCTCTCACAAGGCTGTCGTGGAGGGAGGTCGGCGGCGTCCAGGTGCCCTCTGCCAACTTGTCCGCTCGCAGTGCCACCGGTCCGTCGCCGTTCCCCTGCGCTCCATGGCAGGGCGTGCAGTAGATTCCGTACCGCTCCCGTCCGCGCTCGGCGAGGTCCACCCCCGCGTCTTCGGGAATCTGGTCCGCCCAGTCATCGGCCACGATGCCCCGGTGGAAGTGATCGTCCGCTTCCAGCATTCCCCGCGCAACGGTCCCCTCGACCGGCGCACGCATGCCGCGTCCGTCCGCGAACATTCCGTTGGCGGACTGCGCCCGGAAGCTCGGCTGGCTGTCCATGTCCGGGATGATGTTGATGCGCGGCACCGGCGAGTGCGTGGAGCGGGCTCGCTTGATGAGAGCCGCCGGAACCAGTGACACAGCGATCAACACGATCACGGCAGGCGGGATCCATTTCGGCATGGCGTCAGCCCTCCAGTCTTTCGACCCGGGTTCCGCCCAGGGTGCTGAGGAACGCCTTGGTCCCGTTCGCATCAAACTTGGGATCTCGTGCTTCCACGCTGATGAAGAAGCGATCCTGCGTCACTCGCCGGAACCGCTGGCTGGAGAAGACGGCGTGGTGAAACCGTGGAAATCCGTTCAGGAGAAGCATTCCGAAGAATGCGCCGAATGCAGACAGCAGAATGGTCAACTCAAAGGTCACCGGGATCACGGCCGGGATGCCGAAGAACGGCTTCCCGCTGATCAGGAAGGGATAGTCGTGCGCGTTCGTCCACCATTGGAGGAGAAGCCCCAGGCCGCAGCCTGTGGCACCACCACCGGCCACGACCCACGGGAGGATCGTCGGCTTGAGCCCCATGGCTGCGTCCAGTCCATGCACCGGGAACGGCGAGTGCGCGTCCCACCGGGAGAAGCCATGGTCACGGACTTCCTCGCACGCGCGAAGCAGTCCGCCGGGCGTTTCAAACTCGACGAGGTACCCGGACAGACGGGTGTCTTCGCTACCAGAGGAGTGACGGGCGGCCATCAGGAATCTCCCCGAGCTTCCGCCATCTGTTTCTCACCGACTTCGTGGTCGTGGCCGTGCGCGTGGGACTGGGGCATGACGCCCTTGACCTCCGCCATGGCGATCATCGGCAGGAATCGAACGAACAGAAGGAACAGCGTGCAGAAAAGGCCGAAGCTCCCGAGGAAGGTGAGGATGTCCACCGGTGTCGGAACGAACAGCCCCCAACTGGACGGCAGGAAGTCCGCCGTCAGCGAAGAGATCACAATCACAAACCTCTCGAACCACATCCCCACATTGACGAGGATGGCGACACTCAGCATGACGGGGATGCTGGTGCGTGCGCGCTTCGACCAGAACACCTGCGGGACGAGCACATTGCAGGAGACCATGATCCAGTAGGCCCATCCGTACGGACCGAATGCGCGGTTCAGGAAGATGAATGACTCGTATGGATTCCCGCCATACCACGCGATAAAGAACTCGATGGAGTAGGCGTACCCGACGATAGAGCCCGTCGCCAGGATGATCTTGTTCATGTTCTCCAGATGATGGAGCGTGACGATTTCCTCCAGCCCGAAGAACTTCCTTGCCGGGATGATCAGCGTCACGACCATGGCGAATCCGCTGAAGATGGCGCCCGCCACGAAGTAGGGCGGGAAAATGGTTGTATGCCACCCCGGGATCAGCGAGACCGCGAAGTCGAACGAAACCACCGAGTGTACGCTCAGCACCAGCGGGGCAGCCAGCGCGGCCAGATACAGATAGGCGCGCTCGTATCGTTGCCAGTGCCGGTTGGATCCTCGCCAGCCCAGCGCCAGTAGTCCGTACGCGAGTTCCCGCGTGCGGGTCGTTGCGCGGTCCCGGAGCGTCGCGATGTCCGGGATCATGCCCATGTACCAGAAGAGCAGCGAAACCGTGAAGTATGTGCCCACGGCAAACACATCCCAGAGCAGTGGGCTCCGGAAGTTCGGCCACATGTTCAGCATCTGGTCCGGGTACGGGAAGATGAAGAAGATCAGCCATACGCGTCCGACATGGATCCCCGGGAAGATCCCGGCGCAGATCACCGCGAAGATCGTCATGGCTTCGGCGAATCGATTGATCCCCGTTCGCCATTTCTGGCGGAAGAGGTAGAGGATTGCGGAGATCAGCGTGCCCGCATGCCCGATGCCGACCCAGAAGACGAAGTTGACGATGGCGAAGCCCCAACCCGCCGGGTTGTTGACTCCCCAGATGCCGACTCCCTTGATGAACAGGTACGCGATCATTGCGCCCAGTAGCCCGGTCAGCGACAGCGAGATGCCGAAGAGCACCCACCATGCGCGCGGGGTCTTCCGGTTCTCCACGATTCCGCAGACCTTGTCGGTCAACGACATGAAGCCGTGGCCGCCAAGGACGAGATCCGGGCGGTGTTGCGGATCGTCCGAGGTGTTGTCCGGAATGCGATTGAGCATCGTCGTCATGGATCAGCCCCGATGGTCCTGGTGCCCGTGATCTCCGGACGCCGCGGATTGGCCGTCTCCGGGATTCCGAAGGCGCGCCAGGTAACTGGTTCTGGGTCGAATGTTCAGTTCCTCCAGGAGGACATAGGAGCGGCCGTCCTCGCGAAGACTCTGCACGCGACTGTCCGGATCCGAGAGGTCTCCGAAGACGATGGCCTTGGCCGGGCATGTCTGTGCGCATGCCGGAGTGATCTCCCCGTCGGTGATCGGCCGCCCGTCATTCTTCGCCTGAATGCGGACTGCCGTGATGCGCTGCACGCAGTAGGTGCACTTCTCCATCACTCCGCGCGTGCGGACCGTGACCTCCGGGTTGTTGGCCATCTGCCGGACGCCCTCCTGGTCCTTCGTGTTGTGGAACCAGTTGTACCGTCTCACCTTGTACGGGCAGTTGTTCAGGCAGTACCGCGTGCCGATGCACCGGTTGTAGACCATGTCGTTCAGGCCCTCTTCCGTGTGCGTCGTGGCGGCCACCGGGCAGACCTGCTCGCACGGCGCATTCTCGCACTGCTGGCACGGTACGGGCAGATGCCCCACTTCCGGGTCATCCGGGTCGCCGGTGAAGTAGCGGTCCACGCGCAGCCAGTGCATCTCCCGCCCGTTGGCCACCTCTCGTGGCCCGACCACCGGGATGTTGTTCTCTGCCTGACACGCCACGACGCACGCGCTGCATCCGTTGCACGCGGTGAGGTCGATGCTCATGCCCCACAGATGCCCGTCGAAGGAGTGCTCCTTCCACAGCGACTTGAGCGGCGGGTGATGGTCCATGTGCCGGGCGAAGGCGGGGTCGTGGCGGAACTCGCTCAGTGTTCCCTGCCGATAGAGGGTCGGGAGGCGGGCGGCCTCACCGCGTCCCTGGGTGGTATCGTCCAGGATGTGGTGTTCCTGCGTGACCGCGAGCTTCGCACGGCGTCCGGTCTTTTCCATGAGAACGCCGCTCGCGTACCCCTGGAGATCGGAAGTGCGGAACGCATAGCCGTCGGCCCCGACCCCTTCCGCAACCTGCCCTCCACGGGTTCGGCCGTACCCCAGCGCCACGGCCACCGAACCCTTCGCCTGTCCCGGGAGGATCATGGCCGGGATCTCCATCGACCGGCCTCCCCGGGAGAGGCGGACCACATCTCCGGTGCGGAGTCCACCGGCATCCGACGGAGCGATGAGCGCCGCATTGCCCCAGGTGAGCTTCGTGGAAGGATCCGGGAGTTCCTGCAGCCACCCGTTGTTCGCAAACCGGCCGTCGTGGAGGCACGCATCTCCCGCGAAGACGACCTCCATCCCGATCCCCGGAGCGGTGTCCGGGCTCTTCACGGCATCCCACGAACCACCCGTCACTGACGGGACCATGCTCTCCCGCCTGCGATCCGCCGCGAAGCCGTCGTGGAGAACGCGGCGCCAATGCTGATCGAAGGCGGCGTCTCCCTCTGAAGCGTCGCGCCAAGTCTGACGGACGAGGTCGTGTCCGCGGGCCGATTCTCCGGTTGCGAGGAACGCGATCAGCTCCGCCGGAGTCCACCCGCCGTAGAGCGGGGCGATCAGCGGCTGAACCACCGAGGCGGTTCCATCCCATGTGGCGGCGTCGTCCCAGCTTTCGAGGAAGTGCGTGCGCGGAAGATGCCACCGGCAGGCGCGCGAGGTCTCGTCATCGTACAGCGAGAGGTGGATGGCGTGGGGTACCCGGGTCAGCGCGTCCGCGAAACGGTGGTCCGCGGGGGCGTCATAAGCCGGGTTCCCGCCCAGGATGACCAGCGTCTCCACCTGCCCCGAGGCGGCGGCGGTGGCCAACGACCCGATGGACGCGACATGGGTCTCGCGATCCGGGTCCGGGTCCGCGGTGTAGGTCACCGGGCCGCCGGCATTCCCAAGCGCGACATTCAGCAGATGCGCCAGCGCGTGAACATCCGCGCCCTGTCCCGGCCCGGCCGCGACCATCCCGTGTCCCCGATGCGCGAGAAGGTCCCGGACCATTCCCGCCACAACCTTCGCCTCGGAGTCGGCGACATGAACGCTTCCGATCCGATCGCGAAGAGCCGAGGCGGCCGCCGGAATCGACACCTCTCCCGACGAGAAGACACCGTTCGCAACCGCCCACGCAAGGGACGCAATCCGCGCCTCCGTCACCGGGAGACGATGGTCCGCCTGCCCGCCGGTGATCGTGAATCGGCTCTCGGTCACATACAGCCGGTTCATCGTGCCGTCGGCGGCACGCCGCCGGGAGGCGAAGTCCCGGGCGTTTCTCACCGATTCCGGGTGTGATCCCAGTAGGTCCGCGCCGAGCGAGACAATGACCTCTGCCGCATCCATCGAGTAGTGGGGACGATACGGGGTACCGAAAGCCGTCCGGGTGCCTTCGCGCTCGGCATCTCTGGAGAGGGGATCGTACTCGTGCCAGACCGCCTTCGGGAAGGCGTGCAGGAACTCCCGCTTCATCCGGGCCAGTGTTTGCGAGGACGAGGCTTCCGAGAGGACCCGAAGACCCTGTCCGCCGCTTGCGCCGAGTGTGCGAAAATGCGCACGGGCTTCCTGAAGAAAGTCCTCCACCGTGCGGGAGGAACCGGTTCCGCCTCCGTCGCGAAGGATCGGATGTCGGCTTCGCTCCGGGTCGTAAAGTCCCAGAATGGCCGCTTGCGACAGGAGATCCGCGCCGCCCAGGCTGGCGGGATGTTCCGGGTTCCCCTCCAGCTTGACCGGGCGGCCGTCGTAGCTTGTCGCAATCAGCGGACGGGCTGCACCGGAGAGGTCCATCGCCGTGGCAAAGTGCTGCGGCACCCCCGGCGTGAGTCCTTTCGGACGGCTGGCGAAGGGGACGATCGTCTCCTGGGGCCAGCGACACCCCGCCATACCCGCCAGCGCCACAGACGCGCCCATGACCTTGAGGAACTGCCTTCGGGACGCGGGCGAATGGGTTTCCGGCAAGAGGCTCGGAAACTCCCGTTCCACGAGATCCTGGAACTCGGGGGTTCCCGCGTATTCCTCCAGCGTGCGCCAGGTCCGGCTGGCTCCGGTGTTCATCGATGGCATGTGGAGCAGTCCGTCGAGGGGTGAATGTTGTTTTCACGGGCCAGCGCCGCGCCGAGAGCCGCGCGGTCCTCCCCGGGGTCCCAACTCATGGTCGTCGCCAGTTCCGGAGAACGAAGGCGTTCGGTCGGGTCTCGGTGGCACTTCAGGCACCAGCTCATGCTGAGCGGGGCGTACTGGTACACCGTTTCCATCTGGTCGACCGGGCCGTGGCACTCTTCGCAACCGACACCACGCCGCACATGGGCGCTGTGGTCGAAATAGACAAAGTCCGGAAGATCATGGACTCGCAGCCACTCAATGGGCATTCCCGTGGCGTGGCTCTCCCGGACGACCGCCAGTTTTTCGCTCTCGGTGCGAATGGTGGAGTGGCAGTTCATGCAGGTCTCCGTCGGGGGGATGGCCGCGTGGGCTGCCCGTTCCACGGTGTCGTGGCAGTACCGGCAGTCAATCTCCAGTTCTCCCGCATGGAGTGCATGGCTGTAGGGGACGGGTTGCGGCGGTTCGTATCCGATGTCCATCGTCTGCGGACTGGTCCCGTAATACGCCAGCGCCACGGCGTAGATCAGCCCGGGTACGAGAAGCACCCCCCCGATCTTGAGGGCGCCATCCACCCAGGAGGGCAGAAGCTGCGTTCGTCGATCTTCGTGCACGAGGACTTTCCGTTCGGAGAATCGCCCACGAGGCGAGCGGCCGGGAAGAACGCTCCGGGAAGCCTGTCGGCTCCGCGCTTTTCCCGAGCGCCACCTGGGGTGGTGTGGAACTTAGGACATGAACCGCGAGGACTCTAGACACTTGGGTTGCGGTGCGCAAGCGTGAAAATCGGATGGTGTTGTCCGGTGTTTCTCGACGATCAGGCTTCCGGCGGCCGCCTTCGCCCCCAGGCGGCCAGCAGTGCCGCGCTTCCCAGAAGCAGCGCCCCGACTGTCTGGTGGGCCGTTTCCACCAGAGCGCGGACCCGGAAGGGGAGAGCTTCCGCCGCGCCCCAGCCCCACCCGCGCAAGATTCCGAAGCCGAGGAGAATCTGTATGCCGATCAGCCCCACCAGCGCGCCTGCCCATACGGATCGGGCCGAACGCGGGTCGCGGGTTGTCTTCAGTGAGTGTGCGCCGGTGGCCACCGCGAACCCGGCCGCCACTGCGGCAAACGCAAAGTGCTCGATCAGCCCCTGTCCGGTATGCCGGACTCTTGCCCCGAGGGCGATCTGAAGGAGCAGCGTGAGTACGGCCAGCGCGGGCAGGGTCTTCGCCCATGCCGTCGGGCGACTCTCGCCGGGGGAGGGAAGCGTCTTCCACGCGCGGGAGGTCACTGCGGCGAACACCGCCATGAAGGCGAAGAACACCTGCCCGGAAACCCCGTGCAGTACGGCCAGCAGGAGGTTCGGGGCGGTTTCCTCCGGCGACGCGCTCCAGGTGAAGTGCCCCGTCACGCGGAGCCCTCCAAGGATGCCCTGGAGGATCACAAACCCCAGCGCAGCCACCCCCGCAATCCGAACCCCGCGCCTGGAATCCGCCCGGAATGCGTGAATGGCCAGGGTCAGCGTCGCCAGTCCTACAAGGGAGCCGAACACCCGGTGCGAGTGCTCGTAGAAGATCCCCCCGACCATCCGCGAGAAGGGGTAGAGGAACATGCTGTAGCCGAAGGAGTTCGGCCAGTCGGTGACAGCCAGTCCGGCGCCGTGGGTGGTGACGAGACCGCCGATGAGAACAAGAAAGCCCGTGGCCGCCACCGTGACCCGTGCGTGGAGTGCCAGCCAGTCGGGGCGGGTGCCCGTCGCCCGGCGCACGGGAAGCGCTCCGATTCCCCCGAGCAGCGTGCAGGTTCCGAGAAAGCCGGGGATCCAGAGAATGCGGTCCGCAGCCATGCTGTTCGGGGAGGCGCCACCGAGAACTCCCCCGAGAAGGAGCAGGCTCCACACCGAAGTTGAGAACCCGGCGGCCATCCCGGCGCGGATGCCGTCGCCGGATGCCCGGGCCGCAAACCCTCCTCCGACGACCACCAGCGCGGCAAGGACCCCGAGGAGAGCTGGCCCGGGGAGAGTGGCGGGGGGGATTCGGAACAGGAAGCCCGTCCCCGCCAGCGCAACCGTGATCCCGAGTCCTGCAACCAGCGCGCCCATGTCAGCGTCCGGGCTCTCTGTCTTGGAACGCACGCCGCGACTTCACCGGCGCCGGCCCGAACTTCGCTTCGACCGGGGGGTGCTCCGCGTGGAGTCGCAGCACCTCTTCGATCGCTCTGGCCAGCTGGGGGTCCCGCCCTGCGGCGACATCCGCGGGTGGATTTACCACTTCGATGTCGGGGATCACGCCCCGGTTCTCCAGCGACCATCCCTGAACCGGATCCCACCATGCGTACTCCGGCTGCGTGAGGCCACCGCCGTCCACCAGTCGCTTGTCCGCTCGGATGCCGACCACGCCTCCCCACGAACGCTGCCCGATCACCGGCGCCAGTCCGTCGAGCTGTACGGCCATCGGGAAGATGTCGCCGTCGGAGCCCGCCCGCTCGTTGGTCAGAACCACGAACGGCCCGTTCAGCATCCGGTACGGATAGGTCCAGACCCCGCCGCCTCGGGAACGGTCGAAGCTCACGAGCGTCCGGCGGAAGCGTTCCAGCAGCAGTTGCGAGACGAAGCCGCCGCCGTTCCACCGGCAGTCCACGATCATTCCCTCGCGGTCCAGCTGCGGGTAGAACCATCGGTGGAACTCCACCAGCCCTTGCGTGCCCATGTTCGGCACATGGATGTAGCCGATCCGACCGTCCGTCATCTCGGCGACGGTCTCGCGGTTCTTCCGCACCCAGTCGATGTAACGGAGGCGTCGCTCACCGCCCAGCGTCGTGACGGCGACTTCCCGCGAGTTCTTTCCGCGAGCATTCTCCGCTACCGTGAGCAGCACTTCCCGTCCCGCGAGATTCTCGAAGGCGGCGTGCAGCGGCTGGTCTTCGCGGAACGGAACATGGTTCACCGCGAGGAGATGGTCGCCCTCGCGAACACTCACCTCCGGCTCGACCAGCGGCGAGCGATCTTCATCCGCCGCGTCGCCCCGATAGATCTTCTCCACGCGGAAGGTGTCCCCGTCCCGCGCGAAGTCCGCGCCGAGAAGACCGGTGGACACGCGCTTCACGCGAACCCCGCGGTCTCCGCCCCACACATAGGTGTGCGAAGTGGCCAGTTCCCCGATGACCTCCCCCATGAGGTCACGCAGGTCGTCGCGGGTGGAGACTCTCTCCAGCAGTGTCGCGTACTGGTCGCGCGTGGCCTTCCAGTCCACGCCGGACAGGCCGGCGTCCCAGTGGAAGTCCCGCATGTGGCGCCACCCCTCCAGGTAGATCTGTCGCCACTCTTCCCGTGGGTCCAGTTCGATCACGATGTCGTCCAGCGAGACGGCGGCGTCCTCCAGGTCCTCGCCCGGCGGCGATCCGGCATCCACCACGAAGTACTCTCCGCGCTTCTTCCGAATGGCGATCTTCTCCGCTCCCGCCTCCAGATCGAAGTCCGACACGCCGCCCAGGAACACCTCCGCCTCTTCCTCCTCGAGATGGAATGCCATCAGCGAAGAGGGCGGCCCGCTCTTTCCGGAGGACCGCTCGGCCATTCCCCGGATGGGCCGGGACAGGTAGAAGACGCGTTCGCCGGTTGCGGCGAGGTCGCTGTAGATCCCGGCGGGCACATCCAGTACGACAAACCGATTCTCCAGCCCTTCGAAGTCGATCTCCACGGGGTCCGGCTTATCGTCCTTGTCCCCGTCGTCTTCGTCGCTCTTGTTGTCATCATCCGCGTCCTCTTCTTCATCTTCATCGCCGGGCAGTCCCGTCTTCGGCGCGAAGGGATTCTCCACATCCGGGCGAAGGAGGAAGAGGTACGGTCTGGTCATCTTCAGTTCGACATCGCGGAAGTCCCGGCCGCCGAGCACCGGGTTCATGGTCCGATTGCTCAGAAAGTGAAGGTAGCGGCCGTCCGGATCCCAGGCGGGCGCGAAGTCGTCGGTGGTGGTCGGCGTGACGCGCCGGGTCTCATCATCCCGTGTGTCGTAGAGGAAGACGGAGCGAAAGTCCGTAAAGGGAACCTTCACATAGGCCAGCCAGCGCCCGTCAGGACTCCACGCGTAGTCGCGAATCTCCTCCTGTTCGGAGTGATCCACGGTGCGCGCGCGTCCGCCCTTCAAAGGCGCGACGAAAAGCGTCTGCGTCTCGTCGGACCAGGCTACCCACTCTCCATCGGGAGACGGCCGGGGCGGGAAGTGCCACCCCTTTTCCCCTGCGGGTTGCAGCACGGTTTCCTCGCCCCGGCCCCATGCGTCGCGGGAGCGAATGGACTCTTCGCCGCCCTCGTCGCTGACATAGAGGACGGTCTCCCCGTCCGATCCATAGCTTGCCCAGCTTTCTCGCGCGCCGCTGCCCCGCGTGACCGGAAGTGTGACGCCTTCTTCCACCGGAACGGAGAAAACCTCGCCCCGCGTGGTCACGGCCAGGCGTTCGCCATCCGGGGAGAGGTCGAACCAGGTGAGCGTGGCCTTCGCATCCGCGTACCGGTGCCGCGTGAGCTTGCGCTCGGAGGGAAGGTCGATCGAAAGCGTCCGCTCCGAACCGTCGGACGGGTCGAAGAGTGACACCCCTCCCGCCAGCATGAACACGATCCGCCCATCCGGAGCCATCGATGGCCAGCGGATGTCCCACCCGTCTTCATTGGTATGGCGGGTTCGGTCTCCGCCGTCGGGGGTCATCGACCAGAGGTTGCCGGTGCCGCCCTCGTCGCTGACGAACCACACGCGCCCGTCCCGCCACATCGGCATGGCGTCCGTGCCGGTGAAATCCGTCACCCGCCGAAAGTCCGCCCGGTCCGGGTGCCCGACCCACAGATCCTGGTTCGAACCTCCCCGGTAGCGCTTCCAGGTGCGCCGCTCGCGGTTGAGTCGATTGAACGCCCACAGTCCGCTTTCGGGATCCATCGCCACGCGAGACGCCCGGCCGATGGGGAGGACTTCGGCGTCCCCTCCGCCGGTGGGTGCCGTGAAGATCTCCCAGTCTCCGTGCGGGTGGTGGCGTCGGCTTCGGAAGAGGATGTCGGAACCGTCCGGCGTCCACCCGAGCACTTCATCCGACCCGGGGTGCCAGGTGATGCGGCGGGGTTCGCCCCCGTCCGCGGGCATGACAAACACATCGCGGTTTCCGTCGTACTCTCCCGTGAAGGCCAGCGTCTGTCCGTCCGGCGAGAATCGCGGGAAGTACTCGGCGCCATCGTGGGAAGTGATGCGACGGGCTTTCCCGCCCGTGACCGGCGCTGTCCAGAGATCTCCTTCCGCCGAGAAGACGACAGCATTGCCGTGGAGATCGGGCGTGCGCAGATAACCCTCCGCGGCGTCAGACGACGCCAGCCAGGGCAGTCCAAACCCCAGGGCGATGACACCCGCGCTCAAAACCCGGGCCGCGGAAACTCGACGCATGGTTACCTCCGGAAGCGTTCAGGGGAGTGGCGGCGGAAGCCTCAATCGGCGGCCTCGCGCCAGACAGCGTAGCCCGACCGCGGGAGGGGTGGACAGAACAAACTGCCCACCCCCGGGACTCCGCGTCCGGCCTACCGGTACTGGAAGACCATCGTGGCCACAATGAGCCCGATGATCAGCAGTCCGATGGCGAGGAAGAGGAACCCGAACCCACGGAAGATCCGCTCTGTCCATGGGGGAACGGGCCCGACCAGATGATCGTCCAGTGTCCCGCTCTCGGCTCTCTCCCGGTACTCGCGCGGCTTGTCGTGCTTGAACTCCGACAGGGGAACGCGCCCGTGGAAGATGACCGGGTCCATCGGGAACTTGTCGGGGCGGAAGTGAGTGTTGAAGAAGTGCACGGTGAAGATGAAGCCGACGGCGAGAAGTGCTTCATCGCTGTGGATGATCGTGGCGACATTGATCGACCATCCGGGGATGAAGCGTGTGAAGAACTCCGGGAACCAGAGCGCAAGCCCGGTCATGCCGATGATGGCGACTCCCCAGAACACCGCGAAGTAATCGAACTTCTCCCAGTAGGTGAATCGACCGTAGTCCGGTCGGGGGCCACGGCCGAGGAACCACTTCACCGATTCGATGAGTTCGAGGAGATCCGTCCGATTGAACAGCATGGAATCGGGGCCGGTAATGTAGGAACCCCATCCCTTCCCGGATTTCCTTCGGTCTTTCGCGACTTCGAAGAGATGAACGGCGAAGACGGCAAAGAGAACCACCGCACCCACGCGGTGCAGGAATCCGGTGACTGCGAACCCGCCCAATGCCGCGGCAAAGTTCTGTGCCCAGCTTGCATACGAGAACTTGAGGCTCATGCCCGTTGCGGAGAGCGTGAAGAAACTGAGGATCATGAACAGGTGCATCGTTCGCTGGCGCTTGGTGAACCGGCGATAGAACTTCTCGCCGGTGGCTCTCTTTACGGGTTGCCATTCGCTGCGGGTGCGCCAGAGCCGGAAGAGCCACGCCAGCGTGTGCAGAATGGCGAAGGTCAGCGTGCCGACCAGGAGCCCGGTCATCGCCCAGAAAGCCCAGAAGAGATACGGGTACTTCTCCGGGTCGTGGTGGGTCGCGTGCGTGAGGTATCCGGCGAAGCGCCGGTGGGACCCCTCGTGGCACTGCCCGCAGGTTCCCACGATGTTCGTCCGACTGAGCGAGGATTCGACATGCTCCACCGGGAGGATGCCGTGCGTTCCGTGACAGTCGTAACACTTCGCGGCCCCGGCAGCGCCAAGGCGGGACACCTTTCCGTGGAAGGTGTCGAAGAAGGTGTGGGCTTCATCCTCATGACAGCGACCGCACTGGTCCATCATCCGAAGACGGAAGTCGTCGTTGTCCGTCCGGGTGATCGTGTGGGAAGAGTGACAGTCTTCGCAGGAGGGAAGGTCCGCCGTGTTCGCCTCCGGGTTTCCCAACGGGGAGTGGATGCTGTTGCGGAATGTCTCCCGAATGCCGTGGTGACAGCTCCCGCAAGTCTCCGCCACCCGGTCCCGGTGGATGGTGGAGCCGGGGTCATCCGGCGGCAGGACACCGTGCGCCGTATGGCAACCCGTGCAGGTGGCGGTCACCAGCAGCCCGCTCTCGAAAAGGCCCTTTCCGTGGATACTCATGGAGTAGCTCTCCACGATATCCGAGATCTCCGAGTCGATGCGCACGGCCGCATCTTCTCCGGCCCGATGGCAGCGGGCGCAGAGTTCAGGGACATTCTTCGGGAAAGTGTTCGAGGCCGGGTTCCGGCGGTCCAGCGTCGCGTGGGGATCGTGGCAGTCCATGCAGGAGGGCGCGTCCGGGTCTCCGGCGGCGCGGAGCGTTCCGTGCGTGCTCGTTGAGTACTGGTCCACCTCCTCCGCGTGGCAGATGGCACAGTGGACCGGTTCCGTCTCCGTCTCGCAGGCGCGCTCGCTGGAGGTGGAGACTCCCGTGTGGCACTGAGCGCAACCGAGCCCGCCATGGCTGGAGGCGAGGTAGACATGCTCATCGACCAGGGGCGCGGCCGCCCCGTCCGCATCGGACGCGAGTCTGGGGGAAGCGTGGCAGGTGAGGCAGTCCGCCGTGGACATTCCCTGCGGATAACGCACCGTTCGGATCTTGTGCGGGGCGTGGCAGTCCACACAGGCCGGAATCCGTCCCGGCGCCTCCCGCCAGAGTTCCCCATCGATGACCTTCCGGTGAACCTCTTCGATCCGCGAGTGGCAGGCCAGACAGGTTTCGGCGACCCGGTCCGCGTGAATGCTGGAGGCGGGGTCCGTGTGGGGGAGGATGTCGTGTGCGGTATGGCAGGAGGTACAGACCGCCGTCACGGTGAGTCCCTTTTCGAAGAGGCCCCGTCCGTGGATGGACAGCGAGTAGTTCTCCAGAATGCGGTCTTGCGGGATGTCGTGGGTTATGGATACGGAGGAGCCTTCGTGGTGGCACTTTCCGCAGGTGAGCGGGATGTTGAGCGTCGAGGTGGGGGAGGCGGGGTCGGTGTCTGGAAGGACATTGTGCGTTCCGTGACAGTCCCGGCACTCCGGCGCAAACTCATCCCCGCGAGCCGCCGCCTTCCCGTGCAGGCTGGCTGCGTGCGCCTCGGCCTCGTCATCGTGACAGGTGGAGCATTCGACCGGCTCCACCTCTTCTTCGTGCGGAAGCTCCACATCGAAGAGGGACTCGTGGCAGTCCACGCAATCCATGTCGCCGTGAATGCTGGTGGAGTAATCCCCCGGCTCCACATGGAGCAGGACTTCCTGACCGGCGCGCTCGGTGGTCAGTTCGGGATCGTCGTGACAGTCAAGGCAGTCTTCGTTGGTCTGGGAAGAAGCCGAAGAGGGGAAAAGCAGGAGAAACAGAAGCAGCGCCGGGAGAAGACAGTGCGGGGACGGAAGAACGCGAGTTGCCACGGGGAATAGCCCTCCAGGGACAAAGCCGACCAGGAACTCCACAATATGCGGGGAGCCGGTCGATTCGGCCAACGATCATGCCTGGAAGGAGGGGGACGGGCGGGTGTTCCCGGCCGCGCGCCGACGCGGAACTAGCGGTAGAACGACTTTACGCGGCCCCAGGAGGCTTCCTGGAGGCCGGTATTGCAACTCGTGCAATCCGGCAGGTTCCCGCTGACGACCCCCCATCCGAGCGGTTCCCCGAACTCCACGAAGAAGTTGGCCTCGCCCGTTGCCGGGGCCGGGGGCAGGAGCGAGAAGAAGGTGAGCGTACCGGAACCCACCGATCCGGGCGCACAGGAGGCCCCGTCAGGCGTCCACGCCAGTGCGGGTCCGCTCTGCCAGGGATTGCTGCTGTCCCCCGCGCAGAGAACCTCGGCGTCGTAGTAGCTGGTGCACTGAGGAGGCGTGCCGGTGGTGGCCCCCGGGAGGAGGTCGAAGAGAACGCCCTCGTCGCAGGCGCAGTTGCACGGATCGGTCCCCAGATCCAGAATGAGCTTTGTCACTTCGTCGCAGGCGCAGGTCCACGAGATCTGGATCGTGTATTTCCAGTAGTCCGTATACACGCCGGACTCCTGGTACTCCGCTGCGGAGTCGGCGGAGAGGCACGGCGCCATGCTTGCCGCGGCGGGCGCGAGAGACAGGATGCTCAGGAGAACCCCGCAGAGCAGGACTCCACGCACGGACGAGCGCCGGTCTGACGGACGGGACGATCGGATCATGTTCCAGTGGCTCCCAAGGGTCGATGTGCCCGGTTCCGGGCTTCATGGTCTGTTTCGGCAGCAGCTCCGGAGGACTTTGGGCTTTTCTGGACCTCCCCCCGGAGGGCGTGCGTTGACGCGGGCCCGCCGCTCCTCTAGGCTGGCCCGAAACGCGTTTCCGGAGGGCTCTCATGGAATCCACCAGTTCAGCGCGCGTGGTGCGCGCTCCGCGGGGTGCGGAAATGTCCTGCCGGTCCTGGCAGACGGAGGCCGCGCTTCGCATGCTCATGAACAACCTGGACCCGGAAGTGGCCGAACTTCCCGATCAGCTCATCGTTTACGGAGGCTCGGGAAAAGCGGCTCGCAGCTGGAAGGCGTTTGACGACATCGTGGCGACGCTCCGCCGGCTCGGCGATGACGAAACGCTTCTCGTGCAGTCGGGGAAGCCGGTGGGTGTGTTCAAGACCGGCCCCGACGCTCCGAGAATCCTCATCGCCAACGCCAACCTGGTCGGCCGCTGGGCAAACTGGGATCACTTCCGCGAGATGGAGCGGAAGGGCCTCACCATGTTCGGCCAGATGACTGCCGGAAGCTGGATCTACATCGGCACGCAGGGGATTCTCCAGGGCACCTACGAGACCTTCATGTCTGCCGCGGAGAAGCACTTTGGCGGTGATCTGCACGGGCGGCTTGTGCTGACCGCGGGCCTTGGCGGAATGGGCGGCGCGCAGCCACTGGCCGTGACGATGGCGGGCGGCGTAGCACTCGTCGCGGAAGTGGATGCGGACCGGATTCGACGCCGGGTCGAGACACGCTATCTCGACCGCGTGGCCGAGACCGCGGAAGAGGCGGCGGCCCTGGCCCGGGAGGCGCTGGAGCGGAAGGAGCCTCTGTCGATCGGCGTCCACGCGAACGCGGCGGACCTGTTCGAGACCGTCCTCGCCAACGGTCCCGCGCCGGATCTCGTGACGGACCAGACCTCCGCCCACGACCTCCTCGACGGATATGTTCCCGCCGGGATTCCCTACCCGGACGCGCTGGATCTCCGGAAGTCGGACCCGCGGGAATATGTCCGCCGCGCGCGTGAGACGGCCGTGCGCCATGTGACGGCCATGCGCGACTTCCAGACACGCGGCGTGGTGGTCTTCGACTATGGGAACAACCTTCGCGGGGCTGCGGAGGAAGGCGGGATGGAGGACGCTTACGCCTATCCCGGCTTCGTTCCGGCGTTCATCCGCCCTCTCTTCTGCGAAGGCAAAGGCCCCTTCCGATGGTGCGCCCTGTCCGGCGATCCGGCCGACATTGCCGCCACCGACGAAGCACTTCTCGAAGCCTTCCCCGAGGATCGCGTGCTGGCGCGCTGGCTTCCCATTGCTGCGGAGCGTGTCGCCTTTCAGGGGTTGCCATGCCGCATCTGCTGGCTGGGTTACGGCGACCGTGCGAAGGCGGGTCTCATCTTCAACGAACTGGTGGCTTCGGGGCGCGTTTCGGCACCGATTGTCATCGGCCGCGATCATCTGGACTGCGGGTCCGTGGCGTCTCCCTACCGGGAGACCGAGGGCATGGCGGACGGAAGCGATGCCATCGCCGACTGGCCCATCCTGAACGCGCTGCTCAATACGGCGTGCGGCGCGACCTGGGTCAGCTTCCATCACGGTGGCGGCGTGGGGATCGGCAACTCCCTCCACGCGGGGATGGTGATTGTGGCGGACGGAACCCAGGAGGCTGCCGCGCGGCTTGAGCGCGTGCTCACTTCCGATCCGGGGACCGGGGTGATGCGCCACGCGGATGCCGGATACGAAGACGCGGTCGCTGTCGCCCGCGAGAAGGGGATCGATCTGCCGGGGATCACCTCGTGAGGGGGACGGCAAACGCCGATCTCGTCATCGAGAACGCGGCCGAAGTCCTGACGCTGGAGGAGGCCGGCGCCACCGTTCCGCGACGCAGAGAAGACCTGCGACGCGTCGGTTCCGTGAGGGAAGCGTCGGTGGCCTGCGCGGCGGGGGAGATCCTCTGGGCGGGTCCGGCGGGGGATCTGGAGGGCGCGGTGGAGGTTTCGCCCGGCGCGACCCGGATCGACGCATCCGGGTGCACGGTGACTCCCGGGTTCGTGGATTCCCATACGCATCTGGCGTTCGGAGGTTCCCGCCACGACGAGTTTGAGCGGCGCCTGCTCGGGCAGAGCTACCTCGAGATCGCCGCCGCCGGCGGAGGGATCCGGTCGTCAGTCCGGCATACCCGAGCCGCATCCGAAGACGAACTGGTCCGCATTGCCACCAGACGACTCGACCTTCTGCTGCTGCACGGCACGACGACCGTGGAGTGCAAGAGCGGGTACGGACTGTCCACCGAACACGAGCTCAAGCAGCTCCGCGCCTTGAGCCGGGCGTCGGCGGGGCACCCGGTGGACACGGTGGCCACCTTCCTCGGAGCGCATGAGTTTCCCGAGGAGTTCGCGAAGGATCACGAAGCCTATGTTCGCCTTCTCATGGAAGAGATGATCCCCGCCGTGGCCGAATCCGGGCTTGCGGAGTACGCGGATGTCTTCTGCGAGGAGGGTGTCTACACCGTCGATCAGGCCCGGCGCGTGATGCAGGCCGCCGCCGCGCACGGGATGAAGCCGCGCATTCACGCGGATGAGTTCGCTCCGTCAGGCGCGGCGGAACTGGCGGTGGAACTGGGCGCGAAGTCCGCCGATCACCTGAGCGCGGTCTCGGACGCGGGCGTTCGGGCGCTTGCCGGATCGGATACGGTCGGCACGGTCCTTCCCGGGACCACCTTCTCGCTGCGGATTCCCGGAGCCGATGCCCGGCGCCTGATCGACGAAGGCGTGGCGCTGGCCATTGCCACCGATCTCAACCCGGGGAGTTGCGCCGTGGATTCGATGGGTGTCGTGATCGGGCTGGCCTGCCTGCATCTCGGGATGACGCCGTCCGAGGCCTTCTCGGCAGCCACCGTGAACGCGGCGTATGCGCTGGACCGCGCGGACCGGATCGGCAGCATGGCACCGGGGAAGCAGGCGGATCTGCTTGTGCTGGACACCCCCGACTATCGTTGCGTGCCGTACCGCTTCGGCACGAACCTCGTGCGGGATGTCGTGAAGAGCGGAAGCGTCGTCGTGCGCGGGGGGCGAAGGGTCTAGCGAGCGCTGTCAGCGGGCGGGAGTCTCGTCTTCGCCGTCGTCGAGCCGTCGTCGCAGCCAGAGTGCGCTTCCACCGATCATCGCCAGCGGCAGCCCGGTCAGGAGAAGCGTGGATGCGGTGAAGGCACCGCGGTTCCGTTCATTGCCGCCTCCTCCGCAGCCGGGGCAGGCGGACGAAGGAGTTCCCGCCGCCGACACGAGGAGCGCGAGAAGGACCGTGCGCGTGGACTTACGCAGTGGCGGCATCAGCGATAGACCGTCAGATACAGTACGGGCCAGAGGCCGACCACAAAGAGCCAGAAGATCTCCGCAGCAGCCAGACTTCCCGGGGAGCCTGTTCCGGAGACGAATCTCCTCCATGTGCGAAGGAGTGCCCCGAGTCCCGCAACCGCGTGCACTGCGTGAAGGCCGATGATCAGGTAGAAGAAGCTCCCGAGGATGCTGGAACGGATGGTCAGGCCTTCGCGGAGAAGCGCGACCCACTCGGATCCCTGGAGGAGCACGAAAGCGGCGCCGAGGCACAGACATGTCAGCATCCGGGTGGTGGTTCCCGCCGGATCCCGGCGCACGGCGCGCCGCGAGAAGAACAGCACCAGCCCGCTGGCGAGAAGGGCCGCCGTGTTCAGCGCGGTCGCTTCGATCGGGAGGCGAGGCTGGCCCATGGGCGGCCAGACAGCCGCGGAGGCCTGCGCAATCCGAAAGGCACTGATGAGACCCGCGAAGAGCATCAGTTCGGTGAACACGAAGAGGAAGATCCCGATGACTTCACTCGGGATGGCCGGAGACCTTCGCCCGGAAGGCGTGGTGCCGGGCGCGTCCGAAAGCGTCGCGGTGCTCAAGGGTGGCTGCCTTCGTCGTCGCCACCGTGAGGAGCAGCGGTCACTTCCGAATGGCTCGTCCAGACTTCCGTCTTGTGCCAGTGCTGGCCGCCGTCTTTCATGACATCCGGCGCGATTCCGAAGAAGAGCACCACCATGAAGAGGAGGCTGATCACCATCAGGTAGAGGACGAAAGGCTTCGCCACGCTGATATGCATGAACTTCCGCGCCACGAGCCAGGCCTTCACCAGGGCGATCCCGAAGGCGGTCAGAATGGTGACCGCACGCAGGCCGACCATCGGGCCGAGGACACTGACGATCAGGAGCACGAGAAGGACGCCCCACACGGCCACATAGTTCGGATGGTGCGTAGATTCCGCAGACATGGGCTCTCCCTACTTGGCGATATAGAGCAGCGGGAACAGGAAGATCCAGACGATGTCGACGAAGTGCCAGTAGAGACCCGTGTATTCGACACGCGGGAGTTCCCGGCCCTTCGCCGCGTCGGCTGCGACAAACAGCATAATGATCACTCCGGCCAGCACATGCAGCGCGTGCAGACCGGCCGCGGTGTAGTAGAACGACCAGAAGGTGTTGGACAGCAGCGTGTAGCCGTGCGTGATTTCGATCGTCCACTCGATCGACTTCACCACGAGGAACAGCACCCCGCCCGCTGCCGTCAGGACCAGCATTCGGGCCGCCTTCTTCCCGTCACCGGCGTCCGCGGCCTTGTGTGCAAGGACCGCGAAGAGGCTGGATGTCAGCAGCACGAAGGTGTTGAACGCGCCGATCCACGTGTTGGTGTGCGCGGCTTGCGCGGTCCATGCGTCGTGCGCAAGCCGGTACATGACATACGACGCGATCAGCCCTCCGAAGATCACGATCTCCGAAGCGATCACCCACCAGACCGCCAGACGGCCGGTGGGCATTCCCGCCGTGCTGCGGGTGTTGGCGATGGGGCGCGCTTCAGCGGTCATCGTTCTCCTCCGGGCCTAGGCCGGTTCGTTCTGTGGCCAGTAGTCCGTGTCGCGTCCGGGGACGCTGTACTCATACGGGCCGCGGTGGACAGTCGGGAGCTCCGCCCAGTTTCCGTGCGGCGGAGGGGAGTCGGTCGTCCACTCCAGCGTGTTCGACTTCCAGGGGTTCTTCGGAGCGGCCGGTCCGCGGACGAGGCTCTTCACGAAGTTGAAGAGGAACACCGCCTGCGCCGCGAGCATCACAAAGAGCGCCACCGTCGCGATGATGCGCAAGTCCTGGAAGAACGGCGTCGAGAGCTCGGGGAAGTGCGAGTAGTCGTAGATCCTCCGGTGCTGCCCGGCAGCTCCCAGAATGAACAGCGGGATGAAGATCGCGTTGAACGAGAGGATCGTCAGCCAGAAGTGAATCTTGCCCAGCTTTTCACACATCATCCGCCCGAAGATCTTCGGGAACCAGTAAGTGAGCCCGGCGAATGCCGCGATGATGGCGATCGGGAAGAAGGTGTAGTGGAAGTGGGCCAGCACAAAGTAGGTGTCGTGGAAGTAAATGTCCGACCCGCTTGATCCCAGGAAGATCCCCGTCACGCCTCCGAGCAGGAACTCGGCGATGAACGCCAGAGCCCATAACATGGGCGTGGAGAAGGTGATGGACCCCCCGTAGAGCGTCGCGATGGATGCGAACATCATCTCTGCCAGCGGAATGGAGATGAGCAGCGTCGTGGCGGTGAACACATGGGCCATGCGTGGATCGATTCCCGCGACAAACTGGTGATGCGCCCACACCGTAAAGCTGACGAGTCCCGTCGCGATGGCGGTGTAGAGAATGGTCTTGTACGCGAAGATCCTCTTCCGTGCGAAGACGGAGATGATCTCCAGCACAATCCCGACGGCCGGCAGGAGAACCACATAGACTTCCGGATGTCCGAAGAACCAGAAGAGGTGCTGCCAGAGAAGAGGGTCGCCGCCGCGGGCCGGGTCGTAGAACCCCGTGCCGATGGTCTGGTCCATCAACAGCATGACGCCGCCGGCGACCAGAGGCCCCACCGAAAGCATGAAGATGACGCTTGCGACCACGATCATCCAGACGACCATCGGGATATCCAGCATTTTCATGCCGGGGGCCCGGGAGTTCAGCATGGTCGTGATGAAGTTGATCCCGCCCAGCAGGAACGCCACAAACTCCAGCGCGACCGCCCCCAGCCACATCGCGGATGCGATGGGGGTCATGTTGTACTTGCCCATGGCGGAGAGAGGCGGATACGCGGTCCATGCCCCGCCGAAGCCTCCACCTTCCACGATGAGCGAAAGGAGGATCACTACCGTGCTGAGGAAGAAGACCTGAAAGCTCAATCGATTGATGCGCGGGAAGGCCATATCGTCCGCGCCGATCATCAACGGGATCAGGAAGTTCCCGAACGCGGCGATCAGTACGGGCATGGCAACCCAGAAGATCATGATGGTGCCGTGGTTCGTGACCAGCGTGTTGTAGTCCGCGGGGGAGACCACTCCAAATCCGGGGACGCTGGCGCCGGGGAAGGCCAGTTGCGTTCGGAACACATAGGTCATGAGGCCGCCGAGGAGGGCCATGGCCATCCCCGTGAACAGATACTGTCTGGCAATCATCTTGTGGTCCGTCGGGAAGACGAACCGGCCGAGGAATCCCGGCTCCGCGTGATGGGCGGTCCCTCCGGACATGGCTACTCCTCCAAGGCCGGGGCCGGATCGGCGGCCGCCAGCGTAAGTGTGGAATGCGGGTTCATCCAGGCGGCGTGCTCGGCCGGATTCTCCACGAAGAGGCGCGCGCCCATCAGCGCATGTCCCACGCCGCAGATTTCCGCGCACTGAATGCCGAAGTCGCCCGTGAGCGTCGGCTGGAACCAGCCCTTGATGATTCGCCCGGGAACCGCGTCCTGCTTGAGGCGGAAGGCGGGCACCGAGAACGAATGCACCACATCCTTCGCGGCGAGTTCAAAGTGGTAGGTGCGGTCCTTCTGGAGATGCAGCTCGTTCATCGTTGTGATGTCGTCCGCCGTATCGAGGACGCCGTCCGGACCGGGGTGTTCGAAGGTCCAGGCCCACTGCTGTGCGGTGATCCGCACGGTCTCCTGAGCCTCGGGGAAGTCCTGCTTCACCACATACCAGACACGCACCGCGCCCACGATAATGAAGATGTCGCAGACGAGCACCAGAAGGTGAGGAATGGTGATCCACCGCTTCTGTCTCTTCTCTTCTCCGGTGATGTACTGTCCGCCGCGCCCCTCCTTCTTTCGGAACCGGAAGAGCAGCCAGAAGAACACAACCTCCGCCGCAATGAACCAGAACCCGACGAGTACGGCGATCAGCGTGATCAGGCCGTCGATGTCGGTGGCATAAGTGGACGCAGCCGGGATGAGATGCTCGATCATGGCTTTCCCTCTAGAGAACGAACAGGATCACGGCCGCGACGAAGGCCACAAGGCCGCCTGCCGTGAAGAAGAAGATGCGTCGCGCGAGTTTCTCCGCGTCGGGTGCAGGGGCCATCCGGGATCTCCGTCCTACTCCTCGCGGAGTGACATGATGTGAGCGATGACATCCTTCATGGCCTGCTCATCGGGGAGAATCTGCGCCATCGGACGCATCACCGCTCCGGAGGAGTCTCCCGCCGCCGCGCCGCGAACGCCCTCACGGAACTTCCGCAGACTGCTCAGGAGATACCAGTCGCTCGACAGGCTGAGAGGGGCGCCCTTCAGGAGCTCCATCCCCTGCGCGTCCTGTCCGTGACAGGCGGTGCAGGTGGCGTACCAGGCGGCGCCCGCCGCGGCGTCTCCTCCTTCAAGTTCGGGGGCGGGAGCGGCAGGCGGAAGCGACGCAATGTACTCCGCAACCGCTCGGACCTCCTCGTCGGTTTTCAGATGGAGCGACATGGGATACATCCGAAGTCCGTTCGCATCATCCGGATGGAGCCCGCGTTGCCCGTTGCGGAACTTCGTCAGTTGCGCTTCCACATACCAGGCGGAAAGGCCGGCGATGGAAGGCGCGGCGTAGTCGCGATTACCCCCGCCATCCGCTCCGTGGCAGGTGGTGCAGAACGGGAAGAGGGCAGCGCCCCTCTCAGCATCGGACGCGGACGAGGGTGTCGGGGCGGCCAGCGTGAGACAGCAAGCAAGTGCAATGTAACAGATTCGACTTCCCGGCATGCTCTCTCCGCTCAAAGCGTGTGTTTTCTCAAATCCCCGCTCCAGGTGGCGTCTGCCGGGGGATCACAAGACGGAGCGGAGGGTAGCCAATCGGGAGGGGGACCCGTCAAGTGGAAAGAAGGTCCAGACAACAAGAGAGTAAAGGACCTGTTACTCGGGAATGGGGGGCGGTCCGGGAACCGGATTCAGAGGATAGACGAGCAGGTAGATCACGATTCCCGAGACAGAGACAAACATCCAGATCGGCCATGCGATCCGCGCGAGTCGGCGGTGGAGGTCAAGTCGCCCGCGCACTGCCCACACGATGAGGAGGATCGCCATGACGGGAACCACCGGTGCGAGGATCAGGTGTGCGCCGAGAAGTGCCAGATACGCGATCCTCGCCGCGCCCCCGGCGTGAAAATGAAGCGACTCAAATCCCGCGCTTGCTTTCCTCGCGACATAGAGCGCCAGAAACAGCACCGACAGCGAGAAGGCCGTGAGCATGGCGCTCCGGTGCGCGTCCATGCGGCCTTGTGAGATTCGCCGCCTTCCCAGCACGAGAAAAACCGCGGCGAGCGCATTGATCGCAGCGTTCAAGGGAGCCAGAAACGACAGGTCCATGACGGGTCTCCTTCGGATGCTCCTAGCGAGTGGGAGGCAGGATCGCTGAGAGCTGTCGCGCATCGGCGATCAGCCCTTCGAACGCGTCCGGTTCGGACACGTCGCAGTAGTCGCGGATTCGTAGCCGGGAGTCGACCAGCACGAAACGCGTTCCGTGCAGGACGCTGTTCACATCGATCTCCCCACCGTCGGTTCCCGTGCTCGTCAGGAGTCCGGTCTCCACCGCCTCCCGCATGGACTCCCACGACCCGGTCAGGAAGGACCACCGGTTCGCGTCGGCGGCATATTCCGCGGCGTACTTCGCCAGGACTTCGGGCGAGTCGTACTCGGGGTCCACGCTGAAGGACACGAGGTGGACGCCCGGGTTGTCGCGAAGCCGGTCGCGGAGATCCGCCATCCTCCGGGACAGCTCGGGGCAGACGGTCGGGCACCGCGTGAAGATGAAGTTCGCAATCCAGACGCTTCCGGCGAGCTGTTTCGAGCCGAACGCATCGCCCGACTGGTTCACCAGTTCAAAAGGCGGCACCTCCGCGAGGATTGCCAGCTCCCCCCGGGGTGGCGCGCCTCCAAACCCGCCCGCTCTCCAGACGGCCCATGCCACCACGGCCACGACCGCCACACCGATGGCAAGACGCGAGAGGGGGGACTTGCGGGGGGCGGAGTTCACTTCAACATGGCGGGCGTGTGCCTCTTGGTGGGAGTGAAGGCCGGGCACGGGGAGCGTCTGCGAAGCCGGTGCTTCGCGTCAAGCGTCTCAAGCACCCCGACACCGGGGCCGATGCAGGGAGGAGCGGGACTCTCCCGGGGAGGCACTCCAGATGACCGAAGCTGAGATCAAGCGTCGCGCTTCCGAACTCGTGCGGAAGGGCCGGTACGACGAAGCGGTGGCCGAGTGCTCCCGTCTTCTGGAATCGTCGCGGACTTTGAACCCGGCGATGCTGAACCTGATCGGGGACCTTCAGTTCAAGCAAGGCGAATCCGCAACAGGCCTTGCGAGCTATCTTCGGGCTGCGGATGCGTATGCGGAGGAGGGCCTGTTTCACAACGCCGTGGCTGTCGTACGCAAGGTTCTTCGCCTGGACGCGCATTGCGTGGAAGCCCATGCGGTTCTCGGGGTCCTTCTGGCGCGACAGGGGCTTGAGATGGACTGCGTGAACTCACTGAACGAGTATGCCCGGCTTCAGGACGAAGCCGGACGCTTCCACGAAGTGCTGGAGCGTTTCGACGAGGCCGCCACGCATCTGGAGGCGTTCCCGGAGTTCCATCTTGCGCATGCCGGGGTGAACCTGCGCGTGGATCACTTCGCGGAAGCGGCCGCCTGCTTCCGGAAGGCCGCGTTCGCGCAGACCGCCCGGGGCCGGGCCGATCTCGCGAAGGAGGCGGAGGCGCTTGCCGCGAAAGCCGAGGCTGACGGCGGGGATGCGTCACGCCGTACGCTCCCTGTCGCCGACCCTCTGGCGCCGCGTCCGCTGGATGCCGACACCCCGGAGCCGTGGGCGGCATTCCACGCCGGGGAACACCCGGAGCTCCCACCGCCGCCCCCGCTTTCGGATGATGCGGCGGAGCCGGAGACGCTCGCGGCACCTCCCGATTCGCCCGCCGTCCGGCAGGAACGGGGGACGATCACCGGCGACGAGGTGCAGATCATCGGCGAAGACGGGGAGGTCGCGTCCATTGTGGCCGATTTCCGCGACGCCACCCTCGACATCCTCGACATGGATGACTACCAGTCGCACTACGATCTCGGAATGACCTATCTGGAGATGGAACTGTTCGATGAAGCCGTCTCCGAGTTCGAGCTGTCCGCGCGCGGCGTGCCTTTCGCGCTGGCAAGTCAGGAGATGCTCGGCACCTGCTTCCTCCGGACCGGGAAGATGACGGTGGCGATTCGCGAGTTCGAGAAGGGGCTGGAGTTCCCCGGACACGACGAACGCGACCGCCTCGGCGTCCTCTACAATCTGGGGATCGCCTACGGAGTCACGGAGCGGGAGAGTGAGGCCATCGCCCAGTTCCAGCGGATTCTGGAAACGGATCCCGGCTTCCGCGACGCCCGGGCCCGCCTGTCGAGACTCGTCGGGAATCCGGAGTAGCGCTCCCTCCGCGTTGACGCTGCGCGGATCGGGGGCTAACCTCTGCTCCGGCCTATTCTCGTTCCCGCCGGAGATCATGCCCCGATTCCCGCGAGCCGCCACCGCGCGCACCGCTCTTTTCACCGCCTGGACGGCCGGGCTCGGGTTTGCTCTGTCCGGCGTTCCCAATGTGGAGTTGATGGGGCTGTCGGCGTTCGTGAGCGGACTGCTGCTGGGTCCGGGATTCGGAGCACTCTCTTCCGGACTCGCCATGAGCCTCTATTCGGGCTTGAATCCCTACGGTCCGCCGTTGCCTCCTGTGTTTGTCGCGCAGGTGGCGGGGATGGCTGTATTCGGCGCCGCGGGAGGAGGAATCGGTGTGTTCGTAGTCCGGGCCGGGGGGTGGTTCGGTGCGTGCATAGCCGGAGGGGCGGGGTTCCTTCTCACGCTGATCTATGATGTCCTGACGAACCTGGGAGTGGCCGCATCCATGGGAACCCTGTCGCGCCCCGGTGCCGTGCTTGCTGGCGGACTTCTCTTCAGCGTGGGGCATCTTGTGTCGAATACGGTGATCTTCGCCGTGGCGGGGCCGTCCGTGTTCTCCGCGCTCCACGCACGCTTCGGGAGCGGGGCGTGAGAGCCGCCGTCTTCGCGCCGCTTCTTCTGGCCGGAGGGGTTCTGGCCGCGCCCGTCCCCGCGCCGCCGGATACTTCGACCGCTGTCGCGCCACCGGATACTTCGACCGCTGTCGCGCCCATGTTCACGCCCTCCGAGCTACCCGGGAAGCTGGCGCGCTTCCGGATCGACTGGTCGGCGGATGTGTCCCGCATCGCTTTTGGATCGCCGGACGATCCCGATTCACCCGTTGGATTCCACACCGTGGGAGACCTCTTGCGTCTGCATTCCCCCTACCGTCTCCGGCAGCTCTCGCAGGGACCGACGGTGGAGTCCTTCGGCTTCGAAGGGACCGGTTCCGGGCGGTCGGATCTGCGTCTTGCCGGACGGAGCCTCCGCAACCACGGGATGTCAGGACCGTACACGCACGAACTGGCACTTTCCGAAGTCGGCCGCCTCCTTCTCCTGCCGGGAGGAGCGGCGGCGCTCTTCGGACCGAATGCCGCGTCCGGAGCCGTTCTCGCGGAGCGGAGTTTTCCCGTCCAGGATGAACCCCTCTCCCGAGCCGTCGGTGAGGAGGGCGTGGACGGTTACGAACGGGCCGGTTTCCGGCTGGCGCGTCGCGTCGGGTCGAGCGGGGCGCTCTTCGTGTCCACGGAGGGGCGTCGCATGGACGGTTTCTTCGCCGGGACGAAGGAAGTGGACCGGTTTCTCAGCGGCGAATACCGGCGCGCGCTTCCCGGGGGGATGGAGACCTCCGTGTCCTGGCGCGAGTTCGAGGGGGACGGGGAGTACTTCGATCTGGTGGACAACGACCTCGCAACGGTCCGAACGAAGCGCACCGACCTGGTGGCCACGCTTTTCCGGCCCGCTGGCGAAGGGAAGGGCGCGCTGGTCGAACTGGCACTCACCCGGGCGAAGGTGGAGCGGGTCGCCTGGGCGTGGACCGGGACGCGGACGCTTCGTGTGCCGTCGATCACGGTGACGGGAGATCTGCCGCGTCTTGCGGGGGCGGACTGGACGGGGCGGGTCGAGACGGCGCGACGGGAGTGGACGCCGGAGGACAGCACTTCCGCCCAGGTCGGCTGGACGGGTGCGGCCGCCTTGCGCGGGAGCATGGTGCCGTCGCCCGGAGCCCGTGTCACGGCGACGGTGCGCGGAGATCTGGAGGAGCGGCGTCGCGGTGTATTCCACGCGCGGCTGGAGTCGGAATGGACGCGGGGACGCTGGACGGCGTTCGGGATTGCGTCGCGAAGTGAACGCCCTCCCGGCCCGGGCGCGGCCGATCCGGCGACCGAGGTCTCACGCGGCGCGCGCCTGGGCGGAAGGTACGACGCCGGGCCGGTGGAAGCCGGAGGCACGCTGTTCGGGACCGTCATCGACCGGATGCGGCCGGGGCAGAACTTCAACGACCTTCGCTCCCGGCTCCCCGTGACGGCGGATCCCGAGGGAACCGGTGAGATTGCGGGCGGGACACTCTGGCTCCGGGTTCACCCCTGCCCGCTTCCGTGGTTCGGGGAGTTTCGCGCCGAAACCTCCGCCACCGCCACCGATGCGAACCTGCGTGAAACCGGCACACGCCTCGCGGGGCGTCCGCGACTCACCTGGACCGGCGAGATGTCGCTGGAAAGGCGCTTCCTGGACGGAGAAGTCCGGACCTCTGCCATCGGCCGCCTCACGCACTACCGGGATCGCACGGATCTTCTGAGCAGTGCGGTGACAGACG